>JAXDKX010000407.1:0-3516 GCA_034666905.1 Chloroflexota bacterium
GTGGTACCACCTCGACAACGCGCGCTGCCAGCGACCCGACCCGCCAATCCCGATTCTCGTCGGGACGAACGGGCCGAAGGCCCTCAAGGTTGTCGCACGCCTCGCCGACTGGTGGAACTGGGATGGCCCCTGGGAGCCGACCTACAGGGAGCCCTACGAGCGGCTTCGCGCCGAATGCGAGGCCATCGGCAGGCCCTTCGACGAGATCACCCTGACCGCGACGCTCGCCATCTCATTGCCACCGGACCCATCCAGCTTCGAATCGAGCTACACCCACGAGTTCTACCCAGGCCAGGTGTTCGGCATCGCCGGCCCGACATCGGCCGACGTCATTCGCGAAATCGAGCGCCTCGTCGATGTCGGGGTGAAGCACCTGCCCCTGTCGTTCGAGGACGTGCCCGAGCTCGAGCGATTCATCAAGGAAGTGGTCCCGAACGTCCGCCTTGAGCCGCGGCGAGCCTAGACCGGGTTCAGCCGGCGCCCATCCCTTCTTCCTGGAACGGGCTCGTCAGCTGGAAGTAGTTGCCGTCCGGGTCGGCGAGTGTCGCGATCGCCGACCCCGGCGCGCCCTCGAACTCGTAAGGCTCACGGACGACGATGGCCCCGGCGGCCTTCATTCGATCGAAGTCGCCCTTGACGTCCGACGACTCGATGTTCCAGATCAACCGACCCGGCTGCGGGTTCTTTCCCGTGACCTCGCTGTGGGGACCCACGGCCACGAACCCGCTCCCGATCAGCCAGCCGGTGTAGCCACCGTCCGCCATGGTGGGCTTGCCGAGCACCTTCGTGTAGTACTCGACGAGTCCCTCGGGGTTCGCGGACCCGATCAGGATGTTGTTGAAGTTCACGGCATCTCCTCCTTTGGTGATTGTGGCCCCGATCCTAGTTGGTCGGTCGGATGTTCTGGTTCATGTGGAAGACGTTGTCCGGGTCGTACGTGCGCTTGAGCTCCGCGAGTCGGGCCAGCTGCGTTCCGCGGTAAGCGCGCCCCACCCCTTCATTGCCGGGGTCCGAGATCACGTTGACGTACGTTCCGATGGAGTGCGGCTCGAGCGTCCTGGCCCACGTTCGGGCGGCGTCCATTCGGACGGCATCCTCCCCGGGGTCGGCCCACGTTGCGCCACCGAACCACTCGACGAGGGTGTCCCGGTAGCTGAACGCGGACGCCTCACGGCCGACGTCCGCGATCGCCCCGCCGTGGGCCTGGAAGCCGCCACCGGGCAATACCGTCCAGTCCGGTTCTGGACCGGAAGCGGGGATCCCGCGAGCAAGGAACGCGTCGAGGGTGGCGTCGTCCAGCTCGGCCACGTAGTGACCGGCGGAGTAGTGGCGGAGCCCGTGCTGGTTCCGCTCGTCGCCGCTGGTCTGGAGGTCGAGGTAGCGCATCTCCTCGATCTCTTCCGCGATCGCACCGACCATCCCGCGACGGAACACCTCCAGGTACCGACGGGCTTCTCCCAGGTCGCCTGCCCAGACGAAGCCGACCACGGCGACCGGCCGTCGGTGGAAGCGGTCGGGAAGGAACGGCACCTCGCCGACGGTCGTCGTGTCGGCCGTCAAGGTCGCCTGTCGAGGAGCGGTCGGCAGGAGGTCGCGCCAGGCACGGAGCGCGCGAGCGGCCGCCGCGTCGAACGGATCGAAATAGAAGTCCGCGGCCAGGACCTGGCCGGTCGATGGGTGGAGCCGGAACTCGAACTCGGTCACGACCCCGAAGTTGCCGCCTCCGCCGCGCAGGCCCCAGAACAGGTCCGGGTTCTCGGTGGCGGTCGCTCGAACGAGCTTGCCGTCAGCCGTGACGACGGAGTACGACGCAACGTTGTCGCAGGCGAGACCGAACTGGCGGGCGAGCCAGCCCATCCCACCGCCCAGGGTGAGTCCACCGACGCCGGTGTGCGACACGTTGCCGGCCGTGGTGGCCAGGCCGTGCGGGTCGGTCGCGCGGTCGAGCGTTCGGAGCAGCGCGCCACCCTGGACCCAGGCGCGTCTCGCTTGCGGATCGACGCGGACCTCGCCCATCGGCGAGAGATCGATCATCAGCCCGCCCTCCGGAACGGCCGTGCCCAGCACGTTGTGACCGCCGCACTTGACGGCGATCTCGAGGCCGGCATCGCGCCCATGGCGAATGGCAAGGGCGACGTCGTCAGCTGACGTGCAGCGAGCGATGACCGCCGGCCGCCGATCGACCATCGCGTTCCAGACCTCACGATGGGTGTCGTAGGTCCCGTCGCCGGGTCGAACGAGCTCCCCGGTAAAGCCCTGGATCGTGGTGCCCGTCGCCATTGGTGCCCCGCTCAGGACGCCTGCGCGGCGTCCTGAGCGTCCAGGAACGTGGTGGCGGCGGCCGCGAGGAGCGGCGAGAGGAAGATGTTGTAGTGGGTCAGGCCGGGCAGGATCGCCAGGGCGTGCCCGCCTTTCGGCCGGCCCTCGCCCATCCAGCCGCCGTCGCGCTGGCCGCCGTCGAGCAGAGCGAAGACCTCGACGTAGTGGCTCGGCGGCGCCATGTCGGCGTCGGCCGCAACGATGAGCGTCGGCATCTTCAGGCCGCGCACCTCCTCGGTAAAGTCGAAGTCCTTGGCCATCGCGTGGCCGATCTTGCCGAGCAGCTTCGGGAAGTCCTCCGGCCGCGGCGCGAGCCGCTGGTAGAGCTCGTACATCGGCGTCTCTTTCATGAACTCCGCCGCCTCGGGGCCGACCAGGGCCTGCTGCGCCAGCATCTCCGCAGGGATCGCGCTGCGCCGAATGTTTGCCGAGACCGCGACGAGCCGGCGGACGACCTCGGGGTGCCGAATGGCGGTCAGCAGCGCGACCCCGCCACCGAGCGAGTAGCCCATGACGTCAGGCTTGTCGAGCCCGAGATGCCCGATCAGGGCGGCGACGTCATCAGCCATGAGCTTGATGTCGATCGGCCGATCGATGTCGGCCGTGCGGCCGTGACCCTGGAGGTCGACGGCGATGACCTGGTGCCCCGCGGTCAGCGCCGGCAGGATCGGCCCGAACATCTCACCGGCCCCGAGGCCGCCGTGGAGCAGGATCAGCGGCCGGCCGGTCCCGTGGGTCTCGTAGTAGAGGTTGATCCCGTTGACTTCGGCGTACTGGCCGGTGCCCTTGGACTCGGTTGCCCAGTCGATGGTTGCCACGGTCGCACTTCCTATTCTGGTGTTCCCCATTGTGTCGTTACCGATTAGACCGCGGCCACGCCATGAATTCATCGGTCAGGGCTCGATCAGCTGACGTCCAATCATCCCTGCGGCCAGCGCCGTCAGGCCGTCTCAGCGACCTGACCTTCTGCGAGATGCCGAACCTCTCGCCGGCGGGCTCGAGGCCTCACATCGCCGGACATGACGAAGCCGGCGACGTGATCCGCCGCCGGCTTCGACGCCTGCGGGTATCTCAGCTGCAGCCGCTCGTGCTGCCGCAGTTCAGGCACTTATAGCAACTGCCATTGCGGATCATGATCGAGCCGCAGTCGGCGCAGCTTGGGGCGTCGGCCTGGGTCTGGAACGACACTTTGGCGCC
>JAXDKX010000408.1:0-4723 GCA_034666905.1 Chloroflexota bacterium
TTGACCACGCGACCCAGGCCCGCATCGTACGGGTTCGTATCACGGTACAGCTCGTTGCTGTAGAGCGGCATCCCGGCCTCGAGCCTTAGCGTGTCCCGGGCGCCAAGCCCGACCGGCAATCCTCCGGCCTCCTGGACCGCGGCCAGCAGGGTCGTCCACAGCTCGGCAGTCCGAGTGGTGTCGATGAAGACCTCGAACCCGTCCTCGCCGGTGTAGCCAGTCCGGGCAACCAGCGCGGGGATCCCGGCAACCGTCCCCTCGGCGATCCCGTAATAGCGCAGGCCGGCGATGTCGACATCGGTCAGCCGTCCCAGCACGCCGGCGGCGAGGGGTCCCTGGACGGCGAGGAGGCCGGTCGCGAGCGAGCGATCGTCGAGCACGGCCTTGAACCGTCCCAGGCGCTCGGCCAGCGTGTCGGAGACGATCGCCGCATTCCCCGCGTTGGCGACGACCAGGAACCTCGCCGGGGCCAGGCGGTAGACGATAAGGTCGTCGATGATCCCGCCGTTCGGGGCGCACATCATCGAGTACTGGGCGCGGCCGACGGCCAGGCTCGGCGGATCCGAGACGAGGGCGGCGGCAAGCGCGGCTCCGGCGTCCGGGCCCTCCACGTGGAGCTCGCCCATGTGCGACAGGTCGAACAGGCCGACCCGTTCGCGGACGGCCCGGTGCTCCTCGATGATCGAGGTGTACTGGACCGGCATCAACCAGCCACCGAACTCGATGAGACGAGCCCCGAGCTTGCGGTGGAGGTCGGTCAGCGGGGTCTCGTGAACCGTCGGCTCGAGCGCCTCGGTCACGGTGCGGCCTCCGCGCCAGGCGCCTCGCCGGCGACCTCGACGCCGACGGGTGGGAGGCGGTCCCGTGCGACCAGCGCGGCCGCGCGGGCGACCAGCAGCCGCTCGGTCTCGAAGGTCAGGGTGGAGGCCGCGTCCTCAAAGGTGACCCAGCGGACCTGCTCGAATTCGTGATCGTGATTCGCCAGGTCGCCGCCGGTCGCTTCCATCATGAAGTAGTGCACGGTCTTGTGGATGCGCTGGCCGGACTGGACGAACTGGTACTCGATCGAGTCGAGCGGTCCCGTGATCCGGACCTCGAGCCCGGTCTCCTCGGCGACCTCGCGCAGGGCGGTCTCCTCGCGACTCTCACCGGGTTCGGGCGTGCCCTTCGGCAAGGTCCAGGTCCTGCCGTCACGCTCGCGACGGCGACTGCCGACGACGAGCCACGCTCGTCCGGACTCGTGGCGGATGACGATGCCGCCGGCGGACGTGGCGGTCGCGGCCCTCAGGCGGACCACGGCGCCGATGCGGCGCGTGGACGACGAGCCGACCCGGAGCGCCCGGAGCGGGCCCAGTGCATGACGACCCGGGGCCGCGGCTGACCGTCACGATGGTCGCGCGGTCGCGCTGGCTGGATGGAACGCCATCCGGCGCGGAGTCGAGTCAACGGAGCGATTTCGGGGCCATGGAGCTCCGTCGAGCGCGTGCCGGGCGCCCGGAAGGAATCGGCCGGGCGAAGACCGAGCCGGCGCTCGCGGACCCGTGTCGACGGGCGTACGAAGCTGGCCGCCGGACGGGCCGCGTACTTGGCGGCGATGCTGTGCTCCATGGGCCCCAATGGTACCCGTTCAGTCGCGCGGTGCAAGCGCGTCGGCGAGGATCTCACGCACGACCCGCGCAGTCTCCGGTGCAAGGGCGCCCCGCGCCTCGGCCAGTTCGATTTCGCGCCGGCCCGCAGCGACATAGAGGTCCAGGACGTCGGGCGCGTGCTCGTGCAGGGCCGCCAGGTGCGCACGGAGCGTGCCCAGGTCCCCGCGCGTGATCGGCCCGGTGAGGGCGGCCCTGATCCCGAGTGCTCGCGCGTTGCCCAGGGTTCCCTCGATCAGCGGACCGTAGATCGCCAGGGCACCCGCCTCGTCGAGGCCGGCGACCCTCCCGAGCTCCGCGATCGCGTCGAGCAGCGCGACGAAGCCACCGGCCGCGAGCACGGCCGCGGCATGGTAGGCGGCCTTCGACCCCGGCGCGAGCCGCACGGCCGTGGCCCCGACGGCCTCCGCCATTCGGGCGAGCATCTCCGCAAGCTGGTCGTCGGCCTCGATCGCGACGGTCGCTCCATGGAGCGCGGCGACGGCACGTTCCGTATCGGCGAACGCGACGAGCGGGTGGAACGAGCCGACCTGGGTGCCGGCGGCCATCGCGGGCGCAAGGACCTCGGCCCCGAGCGCTCCACTGGTGTGGATCATGGCCTGCCCGCTGTACATGTGGAGACCGCTGGCAAGCGGCGCGACCACATCGTCCGGCACGGCCAGGATGATGAGCTCCACCTCCTCGACGAGCGGCTCCGGATCGGCGAACGCACGGTTGACCTCGACCAGCGAGCGGAATCGTTCACGCCGCGCCGCATCTCGACTCGCGACCGCGTGGATCGCCCAGCCGCCGCGCGAGAGCGCGACGCCGAGCGCCGTTCCCACGGCGCCTGCCCCGACGATCCCGATGACCGGCGGCTGGCCATCGTCCGAATGCTGGTGCGGATGGGCGTGATCGCCGGGGAGTTTCGGGTGGAGGTCGATCCCGGCGGCCTCGATCGCCGCCTCGGTCTCCGCTCGATCGCGCTGGGGATCGTCTCCGGGCAGATGGCCCCACGACCTCATCGGGCGACGGGCGCGAGGGCCGGGCGCGCGCGGTACGCTTGCACCCTTCGAGTGTAACGAGCGAACAAGGACAACCACGATGCCAGGAATCGACCCCTTTGCCGCCCGCGCACGGCTCGGCCCGGGCCTTCCGGACGTCTACCGGCTTGACGTCCTCGCCGACCGGATCGAGCTCGCCAGCGCCCCGGTCACGGTCAAGATCCTGCTCGAGAACCTGATCCGCCACGCCGGGCACGGCATCGTCCGGCCCGAGGACGTCGAGACGCTGGCCTCCTGGCGACCGGGAGTCACGGCCGAGGCCGAGATCCCGTTCATGCCGTCGCGGGTCATCCTGCAGGACTTCACGGGCGTGCCGGCCATCGTCGACCTCGCCGTGATGCGCGATGCCATGGCGGACCTCGGCGGCGATCCGGCGCGGGTCAATCCCCTCGTCCCGGCGGACCTGGTCATCGACCACTCGGTCCAGGTGGACCGCTTCGGGACACAGGCCGCGTTCGCCTTCAACGTCGAACGGGAATACGAGCGGAACGGGGAACGGTACCAGCTGTTGCGCTGGGCCCAGACTGCCTTCCGCGACCTGCGCGTCGTGCCGCCCGGAACCGGGATCGTGCACCAGGTCAACCTGGAGTTCCTGGCCACCGTCGTGGCCGACCGGGAGATGACCGAAGGTGGCCGGATCGCGTTTCCCGACACCGTCGTCGGCACCGATTCGCACACCACGATGGTGAACGGGCTCGGGGTCCTCGGGTTCGGGGTCGGCGGGATCGAGGCCGAGGCGGTCCTCCTCGGCCAGCCGCTGTACCAGCCGATGCCGCACGTTGTCGGGGTCCGGTTGCACGGCGCCCTGCCGAGCGGGTCCACGGCGACCGACCTCGTCCTGGTCGTGACCGAGATGCTTCGCCGGCACGGCGTGGTGGGTTCGTTCGTGGAATTCGCCGGCGATGGGCTTGCCGGACTCACGCTCGCCGATCGAAGCACGATCAGCAACATGAGCCCGGAATTCGGGGCCACGGCCACCCTCTTCCCGATCGACGAGGAGACGCTCGCGTACCTCCGCCTGACCGGCCGGTCGCGAGAACGAATCGAACTGGTGGAACGCTACGCCAGGACCCAGGGGCTGTGGCGCGAGTCCGGCAACGGCCCGACCTTCGACGAGTTGCTCGAGCTGGACCTCGCCAGCGTCGATCCGTCGGTCGCGGGACCGCGCCGGCCCCAGGATCGCGTGCCCATCACCGGCCTTCGCGAGAACTTCCGCTCCAATTTTCCGAACGGCCTCGAGGGCTCGATCGCCAGCCTGACCGGCGAGGATCCGATCGCCGGCAACGGGAAGGTCGAGGAGGCGTCGGCCGCCTCCTTCCCCGCCAGCGATCCGCCATCCTTCAGTGAATCGAGCGCTGACGAGGAGGAGCTCCCGGCGCGGGCGGCGTCCGTCCCGGCTCCTGCCGACGGATCGGCCGGGCAGCCTCGCTACCGGTCGGTCGAGATCGAGATCGGCGGGCAGCGCGCGTCGCTGCACACGGGTTCGGTCGCGATCGCGGCGATCACCTCGTGCACGAATACCTCGAATCCGACGGTCATGGTCGGGGCCGGACTGCTCGCCCGCAACGCGGTCGCCCGCGGCCTGCGGGTAGGCCCGACGGTCAAGACCTCCCTGGCCCCCGGTTCGCGCGCGGTGACCGGCTACCTCGAGGCGGCCGGCCTCATGGCCCCGCTCGAGACGCTCGGGTTCAACCTGGCGGGCTACGGATGCACGACCTGCATCGGCAACTCGGGGCCGCTCGACGAGGCCGTCGCCGAGGCCGTCGAGGCGAACGACCTCGTCGTTGCCGCCGTGCTGTCGGGCAACCGGAACTTCGAGGGCCGGATCCACCCGCTCGCGCGCGCGAGCTATCTCGCTTCGCCGCCCCTGGTCGTCGCCTACGCCCTCGCCGGCCGGGTCGACATCGACCTGACCAGCGAGCCGCTCGGGACCGGTTCCGACGGCCGCCCCGTCTTCCTTGCCGATGTCTGGCCGGCACCCGAGGAGATCCGATCGGTCATCGCCGACTCGATCGATCCCGAGCTCTTCCGGGC
>JAXDKX010000409.1:0-8544 GCA_034666905.1 Chloroflexota bacterium
TGGCGCGCCGATGGCCGCTTCCTGCTGTACGTGCGGAATGGCCGGGACGGAGCTCGTGGCGCACCGGAGATCTTCAGGTGGGACGTGGCCAAGGCCAAGGCGACCCAGCTGACCGGCCCCGGGTATCTCGAACCGTCGTACTCGCCAGATGGCGCCTACATCGCCGCCACGCGCGCCACGAGCTTCGGCAATGACGTGGTCATCCTCGACGCCGCGCACGGACGCGAGCTGCTGCGCGTCACGACGGACGGTGCCGCATGGGCGCCCGTCTGGTCACCCGCGGGCGATGCCATCGCCTTCCTGCACCTGTCCGGACAGATCGTCGACCTGAAGCTGGCCAGGCTCGGTGGGACGGGTGCCAGTCGGACCGTCACCGACATCGTCGACCTGACCCAGGTCTCGGGGCTGGATGGCGGGTCGCGCCCGGCCTGGTACATCCCACCGGCCGAGCTACCCGCGCCATCCGCGACGCCCTCGCCGAGCCCCACCACGAGCTCCTCGGCCGCCGGCAATCTCGTCCCGTGAGGCAGCCCTACCTCGAACGGCTGGCGGCGCGCTCCACCTCGGTCGGCAGCGTCATGTGCCTCGGCCTCGACCCCGACCCGGCGTCCCTGCCGGATGGATTCTCGCCGGACGTCGCGGGGATCGAGCGGTTCGTCGCCCTGCTCGTTGACGCGGCCGGGCCGTATGCGGCGGCGGTCAAGGCCAACATTGCCTTCTTCGAGGCATTCGGGTCGGCCGGCCTTGCGGCGCTCGAGCGGATCCGGGGCCGGCTGCCGGGAGATCTTCCGTTCATCGTCGATGGCAAGCGCGGCGACATCGGTTCGACGGTCGTTCGACAGGCAGTGGCCCTGTTCGACGGACTGGGCGCGGATGCCGTCACCGTGAACCCGTACCTCGGAGGCGACGCCGTGGCGCCCCTGCTCGATCGGGCCGACCGGTTCGCCTACATCCTCTGCCGCACGTCCAACCCGGGCGCCGCCGAGCTCCAGGCGCTGTGCCTGGTTGCCGACCCCGCGCTCGATGTCCCGTCCGAGCCGCTCTACCTCCGGGTCGCTCGCCTCGCGTCCGGCTGGGGGCCGGGCGGCACGGTCGGGTTGGTGGCCGGTGCCACTGCGCCCGCCGAGCTCGCTGCGATCCGGGCCGTGGCCCCGGACCTTCCGTTCCTGGTGCCGGGGATCGGCGCCCAGGGTGGGCAGGTCGAGCCTGTTCTCGCCAACGGTCCGGCCGCCGCCGGGCCTGCTGCCGGACGGGCTGGCCGTGGCCTGCTCGTCAACGTGTCGCGAGGGATCGCCGGGGCAGCGCTGGGGCCGCCGCCGGCGACCGGGCCGGTCGATTCAGGCGAGCGAATCGCGGCTGCCGCCCGTGACTGGGCTGCACGGCTCCCTGTGCTACCCTAGCCCGCGCACAGGCGACCCGCAGCGCTCTGACGCGGGCGTCCGACCGGGTCACATCCTGTCAGGAGCAACCAACGATCATGCCTACCCCCGGACCTCTCGAGCTGGTCATCATCCTCGTGATCGCATTGCTGGTGCTCGGGCCGGGCAAGCTGCCTGAGGTCGGTTCGGCGCTCGGCAAGAGCATCCGCGAGTTCCGCAAGGCCTCGTCCGACGTCCAGGACGCGGTGAAGGTCGATGTCGACACGTCGGCACTGCCGGCTCCCGCACCGGCTGCCCCGGTTGCCCCAGCTCCCGCCGTTCCGGCCGCGCCCGCCGTTCCCGCTGCGCCCGCCGTGGCGGCCGCACCGCCGGCCACGACCGAGCCCGCTCCGACGGTCACGTCTCCGGCGGCCGACTCGACGCCGATCGCCCAGTAGCCGGCGCGCCCCTCGCCCACGATGGCTGACGCCGAGACGCTGCGCGAGACCGGCGTCCCGGCACTCCCCACGACTCCCCAGCCGCCGCTGAGCCCGCCCGGCGCGACTGCTCCCCGCGACGACACCGTGATGTCGCTCGTGGACCACCTGGGGGAGCTGCGAACGCGGCTCTTCCGCTCGATCCTGGCGATCGTGGCGGGTTCCGTCGTCGGGTTCTACTTTGCGACGCCGCTCCGGAACTTCCTGCTGGAACCGCTGCCCGATCACACGGTCCAGGTCCTGGGAATCGGCGATGCCTTCGTGATCCAGCTGAAGATCTCGATGGTCGTCGGGATCATCCTGGCCATGCCGATCCTGCTCTACCAGCTGTGGGCGTTCGTCGCACCCGGGCTGACCCCGGCGGAACGGAAGGTCGTCCGGCCGTGGATCCCGATGGCCCTGTTCTTCTTCGCGCTCGGTGTCGGGATTGCCTACATCGTCCTGCCGTTCGCCATCCAGTTCCTGTTCAGCTTCACCGACGCCCAGCTCGTCGCGCGACCCGCTGCAGGCCCGTACTTCGACTTCGTGACGACGCTGTTCCTGGCCTTCGGCCTGGTGATGGAGTTCCCGATCCTCCTCGTCGGTCTGTCGCGAGTGGGAATCCTGAGCTCCAGCCGCCTCAGGGCTTCACGCCGCTACATCATCCTGGGGATCTCGATCTTCGCTGCGGTTGCCACCCCCGGCGGGGACCTCGTCAGCCCGTTCGTCCTGGGCGGGACGATGTACATCCTCTTCGAGCTGACCGTCCTGTTCATCCGGCGCAGCGGGCGGTGACCGGGGAGGCCGACGTCCGGCCGGTGCCGGACTCGGTTGCGGAGCCCGCGGTCGTCATCCTGAGCGGCCTCTCGGGTGGCGGCAAGACCGCAGCGGCCAAGCTCTTCGAGGACTTGGGCTACACGGTCGTCGACAACCTTCCCGGGGAGCTGCTCGCGGACCTTGCCGAGCTCGTCTCCTCGGATCGCGATCGTTTCGCGCGCGTCGCGATCGTGGTCGACGTCCGAGCCGGCGATCCGGCCATCGCGCTCGCGGCGATGCGGGGTGCGCTCGAGGGTCGAGGCATCCGGCCGAGGGTCGTCTTCCTCGAGGCTCGGGACGAGGTGCTTATCCGTCGATTCAGCGAGACCCGCCATCGCCACCCGCTCGACGACCACCAGGGGATCGCGAGCTCGATTGCCGAGGAGCGGCGAATCCTCGAACCGGTCAGGGCGGATTCGGACGTGGTCGTCGACACGTCCGACCTGTCGCTGCGCCAGCTGCGCGAACGGCTCTTTGCGCAGCTCGCCACCGACGTCAGGCCCGACCAGCTGGCGATCCAGTTCATCAGCTTCGGCTACAAGTTCGGCGTGCCGCTGGAGTCCGACCTCCTGTTCGACGTCCGCTTCATGCAGAACCCGTACTACCTCGCGGAGCTGCGGCCGCAGTCAGGGCTGACCGAGGAGGTCCGTGCGTTCGTCCTCGAGCAGCCGGTCGCGCAGCGCTACCTCGCGTTCATGCGCGATTTCCTTGAGTTCGCGATCCCGGCCTATATCGCCGAGGGCAAGACGCGGCTGACCATCGCGATTGGTTGCACCGGGGGCTACCACCGCTCCATCGTGATCGCCGAGGAGCTGGCCACCTGGCTGCGCGAGCGAGACTTCGGGCCGGTCGCGGTCTTCCACCGCGAGCTCGACCGGGCGTGAACCTGCGCCGCTGGCTCGCTCCCGGGATCGGGATCAAGCGTTGGCTGCTCGTCCTCTTCGCGGGCCTGCTGCTGCTCGCCCTGGCCTTCGCCCACTTCCTGCGCCAGATCACCCACGACCTTGCACCGGACGGCTTCGCCGGCACCCTCATCGACGCGCTGACCCTGCAATTCCTGCCGCTCGCTTTGCGCGGGCTGATCGTCGGGTCGGCGGGCGCCGCTCTGGTGGCCGTCGGTGCGTACCGCACGGTCAGGGCATTGATGGACCCGTTCCAGACCGGCGGGGGCGATCAACCCCTCGTCGAGCTCATCTACCAGAAGCGCTTCCTGGCCCGCGGGCCGCGGATCGTGGCGATCGGCGGCGGAACCGGGCTGTCGATCCTCCTGCGCGGCCTCAAGGAGCACACCAGCAATCTGACCGCGATCGTCACTGTCGCGGACGACGGCGGCTCGAGCGGGGTGCTGCGCGCGAGTCTCGGCATTCCGCCGGTCGGCGACATCCGCAACTGCATCGCCGCGCTGGCAGACGCCGAGCCACTGATGAGCGAGGTGCTCCAGTACCGCTTCCCCGGGTCTCCGGGCGGCGACAGCCAGGGGTTGGGTGGCCATGCCCTGGGCAACCTGCTGATCGCCGCGATGACCGCCGTCCAGGACGGGGACTTCGAGGACGGCGTGCGGCTGGTCAATCGGATCCTGGCTGTCCGTGGGCGGGTCCTGCCGGTCTCGGCGACGCCGTTGACGCTCCATGCCCGGTGCCTGGATGGGTCCGTGGTCGATGGCCAGTCCCGGATCATGCGGACAACCGGGATCGAGCGGGTCTGGCTCAGCCCGACCGATGTGCACGCGTCGGACGACGCGCTCGTGGCCATCGCCGAGGCCGAGCTCATCGTCCTCGGGCCTGGCAGCCTCTACACGAGCATCCTGCCAAGCCTCCTCCTCCCGTCCATTCGCGACGCCGTCCTGGCGGCCGAGGCCACGCGCGTCTACGTCTGCAACGTCGCGACCCAGGCCGGCGAGACGGCCGGCTTCGACCTGGCCGCGCATCTCGAGGCCCTCGTTGCGCATACGGCAGCGGACCTCGTCGACATCGTCCTCGCGAACAACGAGTTCGCGGCGCTCACGCCACCGGACTGGGGGGCGGAGCCGGTCAGGCTTCGCTGGCCGCCGACGGCCGTTCCGGCTCCTCGCCTGGTCCTCGACGACGTCGTCGATCCAGCCAATGCCCATCACCACGATTCGGCTCGTCTCGCGTCGGCGCTCATCGGCATCTACGAACGCCAGGCGGGGACGCACCGCCGGGCCGTCAGCCGGAGCGCCTGAGTGAGCCGATCCGAGCGCGACCTCGTGACCGCCCTGCGCGACGAGCTTGCAGCGATCGACCCCTCGCGGACCTGCGATCGCGTCGCCGAGGCAGACGGGCTGGGCGCCGGGCCCAGCGGCCGCGAGGCCTCCGTCGCGCGCCTCGCCGTTCGCCTCCGGCGTGCCGCCCAGGTCGGGTCGGCCACGCCGTTCGAATGGTCCATGGCGGGCGATCACTGCAGGACCGCCTGGCTGCGAGGCCGATTCCTCGCCCGGGGGTCGCTGAGCCTCGCCGGCGGGCGAACCCACCTGGAGTTCGTCATCGAGCCGGCGGAAGCACCGACCCTCGTCGCGCGGCTGGCGGAGATCGGGCTCCCGGCCTCATGGCGGGTTCGCCGCGGGCGAGGCGTCGTCACGTCGAAGAGCGGCGAAGCGGTCGGCACATTCCTCCGCCGGATCGGGGCCAGCGGCGCCCTCCTCGAGGTCGAGGCCCGCCAGGTCTCGCGCGCCCTCCGGGGCGAGCTCAACCGCGTCCTTAATGCCGAATCGGCGAACCTGCAACGGGCCGTCGGCGCGGCCGGGCGGCAGCTCGATGCGATCGCCATCCTCGAGGCGGATGGGCGACTGGCACGGCAGCCGCCCCTCGTTCGCCTGGTGGCGGATGCGCGCCGTGCGACGCCGGAGGCCAGCCTCGCCGATCTCGCCGAGCGCCTCGGGGCCCATCGATCGGCCGTCCAGCGTGCGCTCGAGCGGCTCGGGCGCCTGGCCCTCGATGAGCTCGCGGAACCCGGCGCGCGTCGATCGATCCCTCCGGCCCGTCACGCGGAGGCATGATTCGGGGCATGCGCGAGGTCATCGTCGCCGGGAACTGGAAGATGCACACGACGGCCGCGGACGCCGGCGCGCTGGCCCGCACGATCGCCAGTCGGACACGGGTTCCCGGCGTCGTCCGGGTCATCTGCCCGCCGTTCACGAGCCTCGCGGCGGTTGGCGCCGCCCTGGCCGACGAGGATCCCGACGTGGCCGTCGGTGCGCAGAACCTCCACCACGAGCTCCAGGGGGCGTATACCGGCGAGGTCTCCGCGCCGATGCTGGCTGGCCTCGCCACGTGGGTGATCGTCGGGCACTCGGAACGACGTCGCGACGCGGGTGAAACCGACGAGCTCATCGGCCGGAAGCTGCGCCGGGCGATCGAGGCGGGCCTGCGCCCGATCCTGTGTGTCGGCGAGGTCCTCGCGGAGCGCGAGGCTGGCCAGCAGGAGGCCGTCGTCCATCGACAGCTGCGGGGCGCGCTCACCGACGAGGAGCCAGCGGCACTGGTTGCCGGCGGCCTCGTGATCGCGTACGAGCCGGTCTGGGCGATCGGCACCGGCCGGACGGCCAGCGGCCACGATGCCGCAGCGATGGCCAACGCCATCCGCCGGACGCTGGCCGATCTCGGATTCCCTGGGCGTGGCGAGACGGTCCCCGTCCTCTATGGCGGCAGCGTCACCTCGGCGGCGATCGACGAGTTCCTCGCCGAGCCGGCGATCGACGGGGCGCTCGTCGGCGGCGCTTCCCTGAAGCCGGACGAGATGGCGGGCATCGTCGCCCGCGCGGGCCTGACCGCTGCCGCTCGGGGCAGGCCGGGGTGACCGACGGGTCGCCGCGCCGCCCCCGACCCATTGTCCTCGTGGTCCTCGACGGCTTCGGCATCGGGCGCGACCCAGCCACCGACGCCGTCGCCGCCGCGCCGATGACGGTCTGGCGCGGCCTGCTGCGCAGCTGGCCCCATTCGATCCTGCGTGCCTCCGAGGATGCGGTTGGTCTGCCCGCCGGCCAGATGGGCAATTCGGAGGTCGGCCACCTCAACCTTGGGGCGGGCCGGCCCGTTCTGCAGGACCTGCCACGGATCGACGCCGCGATCGCGGATGGCAGCTTCGCGACGCGTCCGGCCCTTCTTGCCGCGTGCCGGCGTGCCGCCCGACCCGGCGGCCGTCTGCACCTGATCAGCCTGATCGGGCCGGGCGGCGTGCATGCCAACGATCGTCACCTCGTGGAGCTCGTCCGGCTCGCCGCCGCGAACGGCGTCCCGGGGGTGCGAATCCACGCCCTGCTCGATGGCCGCGACACGCCTCCGCGGTCCGCCCTCGGGTTCGTCGCCGACCTCGAGCAGCGGCTTCGTGACGCCCATCCGGACGCCCGGATCGCGACGGTCGCCGGTCGCTATTTCGCGATGGACCGGGATCACCGTTGGGATCGCGTCGAGCGCGGCTACGACGCCATCGCCCATGGGGAAGGGGAGACGGCGGCCAGCGCCACGGCGGCCATCGAGGCCGCCTACGGTCGCGGCGAGAACGACGAGTTCGTCGCCCCCACCGTGATCGCCGGCGTTGACGGGGCGATCCAGCCGGGCGATCCGGTCATCCACGCCAACTTCCGCGCGGACCGCGCCCGCGAGCTGGTCCACGCGCTCGTCGACCCTGTCTTCACCGCATTCGACCGGACCTCGCCAAGCGGACGTCCGGCGCCGGGAGGGATCCTGGTCGTGACCATGACCGAATACGAGGCCGGGCTCCCGGTCGAGGTCGCGTTCCCACCGGAGCAGGTCAGGTCGCTGGCCCACGCCTTCTCGGAGGCTGGCTGGCGCCAGTTCCACGTGGCCGAGACCGAGAAATACGCTCATGTCACGTACTTCTTCAATGGCGGCGTGGAGCCGCCCTTCCCGGGCGAGGACCGGACCCTGGTCCCGAGCCTCAAGGTGGCGACCTACGACCTGGCGCCGGAGATGAGCGCGGTCGCCGTCACCGACGCACTCGTGGCGGCGATCGACTCGGGCGACTACGACTTCGTGGTCGCGAACTATGCCAATCCGGACATGGTCGGCCATACCGGGGTGTGGGACGCCACGATCGCGGCACTCGCCGTGATCGATGCCTGTCTCGGGCGCGTGGTCGACGCCATCGAGCGGGTTGGTCGCGACGACGGCACGTCGCCGGGTGCTCTGCTCGCCATCACCGCCGACCATGGCAACGCCGACCAGCTCCGCGACGAATTCGGCAAGCCGGTCACGTCCCATTCGCTCAATCCGGTGCCCTTCATGCTCGTGGGGCGTAGCGCTCGCGGTCTCCGACTGGCAGATGGCGTCCTCGCCGACGTCGCCCCGACCCTGCTCGAGCTGGCGGGCCTGCCGGCCTGGGAGGGCATCACCGGCTCGTCGCGCATCCTGTGATAGCATCCGTCGCCGAAGCGCTGGAGGAGATCGACTCGTGAATCCGCTCCTGGCCATCGGCCAGATCCTGGTAAGCATCGCGCTCGTCATCGCCGTCCTGTTGCAGGCTCGCGGAACGGGGCTGTCGGGGACCTTCGGTGGTGACTCCGCGGTCTACCGGAGCCGGCGGGGCGTGGAGCGCCGGCTGTGGCAGTTCACGATCGTCCTGCTCGTGCTCTTCGTGGTGTTCTCGCTGGCCTCGTTCGCCTTCGCGCCTGCCGCCTGACGGGTGGCGCGGCCGCACGCCGCGAGTGATCGCCAGATCGGAACATGCTGACCCGTACTGACCGGTTCATCGTCGGCGCCCTGCTCCTGGCGTTCGCGCTCGTCGCTGGATTCGTCGGCGTGCCGGCTCTCCTGCCGGTCACGGGAGGGGCCCCATCCGCCGTACCCTCGCCCGTCGCCGGCGCATCGCCGGACCAGGCGAGGCCCTATCGGGAAGGAGTCGTCGGGCACCCGATC
>JAXDKX010000410.1:0-4718 GCA_034666905.1 Chloroflexota bacterium
CGCTCGCGGCCGAGACCCACCACTCGCGCTGGTTCCGGCAACACCTGCCCGCGGATGGATCGGTCGCGTTCGAGGTCCTCGGGCTGTCATTCGTCGGGTTGTCGGTCGCTGGTCCGCACGCTCGCGACACGCTGGCCAGGATCACGGATCAGGACCTCTCGATGCCGGCCTTTCGCTTCATGGACTTCCGGTGGGTCGAGCTTGGAATGATCCCGGCGCTCGTCGGCCGGATCAGCTACGCCGGCGAGCTCGGCTACGAGCTGTGGGTCTCGCCGGAATACCAGCGGCGGCTCTTCGACCTGCTGATGACCGTGGGCGAGGCATATGGGATCCGCCTGTTCGGGTTCCGGGCGCTCATGTCGCTCCGCCTCGAGAAGAGCTACGGGACATGGTTCCGCGAGTACCGGCCGACCTACACGCCGCTCGAAGGCGGGATCGGGCGCTACATCAAGCTCGATCACGAGTTCATCGGCCGGGGAGCGCATGAGGCCGAGGTCGCCGCCGGTCCGGCCCGGCGGCTGGTCACGTTCGTGGTCGAGCCTGATCCCGACGACCCGGCCGACGTCATCGGCGACGAACCGGTGTGGCATGACGGCGCCGTCGTTGGTTGGGTGACCTCGGGCGGGTACGGCCACCACGCGAAGGCCTCGCTGGCGCTCGGCTACGTGCCCACCGAGCTCGCGACGCCGGAGGGCCGTGGCGGCGCCGGGTTCGAGATCGAGATCATCGGACGGCGCCGGCCGGCCCGGCTCCAGCCCGAGCCCATCTTCGACCCGCAAGGCCTGCGGATGCGCCAATGACGGACGCGCCGGCGGCAGCCGCCTTCGATGCGGGGCGGATCGTCGTCGACGGTCGACCGATCGCGTTTCAGCCCGGCGATTCCGCGGCGCTTGCGATCCTGCGCACCGGCGAGCAGCCGGCGAGCGGTGGAACGCTGTGCCTGGCGGGAGACTGCGGGAACTGCCTGGCGCAGGTCGACGGCGTGGCATACGTGCGAACCTGCCAGGTCCCGGCTCGCCCGGGGCTATCGGTCCTCCGCCACCCGGTCGTCGAGATGCCGCCGCTGCCGACCGCTGCCTCGCCCGACCCGACGTCGCCGCCCCCGATCCGCGAGATCAGTGTCCGCAGGCTCGAAGTGGATGTGGCGGTGCTCGGCGGAGGGACCCATGGGGTCGCCGCGCGCGACGCGGCGTCGCGCGCCGGGCAATCCGTCATCCTGCTCGACTCGCAGGACGGCGCCGAGGTCGTCGCGATCTATGCCGGCCCGACGGTCATCGCCCGGACGCCGAGCGGGATGCTCCACGTCCACCCCCGGGAGATCGTCGTCGCGACCGGCGCCGCGGAGCTGCACCCGGTCTGTCCCGGAAACGGGCTCGCCGGGCTCCTGACCGCGCGCGCGGCGGAGCGGCTCCACGCGGCCGGGGTCTCGCTCGGGTCAGCGGTGGCGATCGGCATGCCGCCGGTGGGCGTGATGTGCACCCCGGTCGCCGGCCACCTGGTTCGGTTCGAGGGCGGCCCGACGGGACGGGTCAGTGCCGTGGTGACGGCCGACGAGGCCGGTGCCGAGACGACAACGCCATGCGACACCGCGATCCTCGGTCTCGGGCGCAGCCCGCGCGACCTGCTGGCACGGATGGCCGGCCACACGCCGGTCGCGCTGGTGGGACCGGCCGCGGATGATTACCCGCTTCCGCCGGCGCCGACCGACGGCGTGGTCTGCCGCTGCTCCGGCACGACCGTGGACGATCTCCAGCGAGCCTGGGACCAGGGATTCACGGAGCTCGAGCTGCTCAAGCGCGCCAGCCTGGCCTGTCTCGGCACCTGCCAGGGCGGCGCCTGCCTGCCCAACGTTCGATCCTGGATCGGCGCCCGGACCGGAGCCGTTCCGGAGCCGTTCACGGCCCGACCAGCGTCCCGCCAGATCACGCTCGCCGAGGCTGCGGCGGAAGGCTATGTCGACGCGTTCAGGCGCACGCCGCTGCACGACGAGCATCTCGCGCTCGGCGGCCGCATGGATCGCTTCGGCGGCTGGTGGCGGCCGTGGCACTACGGCGACGCCGTGGCCGAGTACTGGGCGGTTCGCGAGGGCGTCTCCATCGGCGACGTGAGCACGCTCGGCAAGCTCGTCGTCTCCGGCCCTGACGTCGTCGAGGCCCTCGAGCGGATCTATCCCTGCCACGTGGCGGACATCAAGCCCGGCCGGTCCCGCTACGCGCTGGTGCTCAACGAGCGCGGCCACGTCATGGACGACGGCATGATCCTGCGCGAGTCGGAGACGCGATTCGCGCTGTCGTTCACGTCCGGCGGTGCGGCCAACGCCGAGATGTGGATCCGCGACTGGATCGAGACGTGGGGCCTGCGCGTTCACGTCCTGGACCGGACGATGTCGCTTGCCGCGATCAATGTCACCGGGCCGCTCGCGCGGACGCTCCTGGTCCGGGCCGCCCTCGCCGATCCGCCGCGGTTCCTCGGCCACGTCCACGCGGCTGTCGCCGGCGTCCCCTGCCATGTCATGCGGCTCTCGTTCACCGGCGAGGCCGCCTTCGAGCTCCATCACCCGGTCGACCGTTCGGTCGAGCTGTGGCGGGCCCTCATGGACATCGGAACCGATCTCGGCATCCGGCCCCACGGGCTGCAGGCGTTGTTCGGGCTGCGCCTGGAGAAGGGCCACGTCATCGTCGGGATGGACACGGAGCTCGACACCACGCCGCGCCGGCTCGGGATGGACTGGGCGGTCCGGATGGACAAGCCCACCTTCATCGGCCGCGCCGCCCTCCAGCGGACTGCGAATCTGCCGGACCATCGACGACTCGTTGGCATGACGATGCCCGGCGCGGCGCCCATCGAGGGTTCGCCGATCTGGTCCGATGGCGAGATCACCGGCAACGTGACGGGAAGCTGGTCCTCGCCGCTGCTCGGCCACGCGGTCATGCTCGGCTGGCTGCGCCGATCCCCGTTCCCGGACCGCGTCACGATCGACGGTCGCGAGGCGGTCGTCAGCTCGACCCCGTTCTACGACCCGGAGGGCCTCCGTGCCCGCGCTTGAACCACTGCACGGCCTCAGGCTGATCGCCGATCCCTCCGCCATCGATGCCGCGCGCTGGGTGGGCGACGCCGTCACCGTCCTGCGGATCGCCCCCGACGATGCGTTCGCGATCGGCGCCCGATCGGTCGAGGTCGCAGACGAGCACGCGATCGTCGAGGCCGAGTCGGGCTATGTCGGGGCATGGCTCCCGATCACCGACGTCGAGGCTCACGTGGAGTGGGCGTTGCCGGCCGAGCGCCCCGCCCTCGCCCAGGGCTCGGTCGCCGGGGTGCCGGCCAGGCTGTGGTTCCCGGACGACGGCGATGCCCTGCTCCTGACAGCGGCGGCCTTCTCCGACGAGCTTGCCGGCCGGCTGCGATGAGCGAGTACACGGAAACGTTGCCGCCGATCCGCTGGCACGAGCCGCGATCGAGCTACGACGTCGTGATCGTCGGCGGCGGCGGGCATGGGCTGGCAACCGCGTACTACCTCGCGGCGCGGCACGGGATCACGAACGTGGCGGTCCTCGAGGCGGACTACATCGCATCGGGCAACACCGGCCGCAACACGACCATCATCCGTGCCAACTACGGCCTGCCCGAGGCAGTGCGCTTCTACCAGCATTCGCTCGAGATGTATCAGGGCCTCGAGGAGGAGACTGGCGCCTCGATCCTTCACCAGACCAAGGGGATCTTCTGGCTCGCCCACACGGAGATGGCGATGCGCACGGAGCGTGCGCGGTGCCTGGTCAACACGGCATGCGGGGCGAAGACGTTCATGGTCACGCCGGCCGAGCTCAAGGAGCTCGTGCCCCAGGTGGACCTGACGGGCGGCGGGCGCTATCCGGTCCAGGGGGCCTCGCACCACGTCGAAGGTGCCACTGCCCGTCATGACCGGGTTGCGTGGGCGTATGCGTCCGGCGCGTCGCAGCGTGGCGTCCATGTCGTCCAGCACACGCCGGTGACGGGCTTGCTCCGTGATGGCGACCGGGTGGTTGGCGTGGAGACCTCGGGCGGGCCGATCGCCGCTGGCGTCGTCCTGTCGGCCGTCGGTGGCCGGGTGACGCGCATGGCCGCGCACGCCGGCGTCCGACTGCCGGTCCGGACCCATCCGCTCCACGCCTTCGTGACGAATAACTACGCGCAGGGCTTCGGTCCGATCCTCGCCAGCACCGAGCTGGCCTGCTACGTCTCGCAAACGGAGCGCGGCCAGATGCTCATCGGGGCGGAGTTCGATTCGCAGCCGTCGTACTCGCGGCAGTCGTCGTTCGCTGCCCTGCGCGGCTACTCGTACAAGATCACGCGCCTGCTGCCGTTCCTGCGCGACCTGCGGATCCTCCGGACGTGGGCCGGAATCTGCGACATCTCGGTGGACTTCTCGCCGATCATGGGCGCGACGGGCGTCGACGGCTTCCTCATCACGACTGGCTGGGGCACCTGGGGGTTCAAGGCGATTCCCGCGGGCGGCGAGGGGATGGCCGAGCTGATCGCCACCGGCCAGCCGCCCGCCCTGATCGCGCCCTTCGGCCTGGACCGCTTCCGCCGCGACCATCTGCTGGCCGACCAGGGCTCGGCGGGAACGCGCTGATGCTATGGCTCACGTGCCCGCGTTGCGGGCGCCGCCCGCTCGATGAGTTCGCCTTCGGCGGGGAGCGCCGGGCTGCTCCGACCTGGCTCACGGACCCTGTCGACCG
>JAXDKX010000411.1:0-3232 GCA_034666905.1 Chloroflexota bacterium
GCCCGGATCGTGCTCGTCGATACGTTCAAGGACGAGGCCGAGGAGGCACTACGCGTGGCTCGTGCCCTTGGCGACCGGCTCTACGGCATCCGCCTCGATACCCCATCGGAGCGCGGCCGGGTCACCCCCGACCTCGTGCACGAGGTGCGGGCCCGGCTCGACCAGGCCGGCTTCCAGCATGTCCAGATCACGGTCTCGGGCGGGCTCACCCCGGATCGGATCGGGTTCTTCAAGGACGCGGGCGCCCCGGTCGACTCGTACGCCGTCGGCTCGTTCATCAGCGGCGCCAGCCCGATCGACTTCACCGGTGACATCAAGGAGATCGACGGGAACCCGATCGCCAAGCGTGGCCGCATCCCGGGCCTGACCGATTCGCCCCGGCTGCAGCCTGTCGACCTGTCGGTGTATCGCGAGGCGTAGGAAGCGGCGAGGGAGGATGCCATGACGGCCGACGGCGTTGGTGCCGCCACCGGGAAAACGGCCGATGCGTTCGTCGGGCGGCTGTTCGAGGCGGGCCTCGGGATGCTGGACCTGATGTCGGTCTATGTCGGCGACCAGCTGGGGCTGTACCGCGCGTTGCAGCAGGGCGGCCCGGCGACGTCCGGCGAGCTCGCCGTGCGCGGCCGGATCGACCAGCGATATGCCCGCGAATGGCTGGAGCAACAGGCCGTCACCGGGATCCTCGAGGTTGACGACGGCGCCGCCGATGCGGATACGCGGCGCTTCCGCCTTCCGGAGGCCTACGTCGACGCGCTGCTCAACCTCGACAGTCCCTATTCGATCGCACCGCTCGGCCGGTCGGTCGTCGCATGCGCAAAGGTCCTGCCGCAGCTCATGAACGCCTATCGCAGTGGCGGTGGGGTGGCCTGGTCCGATTTCGGGCCTGACATGATCGAGTCGCAGGGCGACTTCAACCGGCCTTGGCTGCTCGGCTCGTTTGGCACCGAGCACCTGCCGGCGATTCCCGCCATCCACGATCGGCTCGTGGCGGACCCACCGGCCCGCGTCGCGGACGTGGCCTGCGGAGTCGGTTGGGCGTCCATCGCGATGGCGCGGGCCTATCCGAAGCTTCGCGTCGACGGCTTCGATCTCGACGCCTCCTCGATCGAGCTGGCGCGGCAGAACGCGCGTGACGCCAGCCTGAGCGATCGGGTGAGCTTCGATGTGCGCGACGTCGCCGAGGCGGAGGCCGGTGTGTACGACCTCGTCGTCATCATCGAGGCGCTCCACGACATGACCCAGCCGGTCAGCGTGCTGAGCGCGATTCGCCGGATGCTGCGACCCGGCGGCGTCGTGCTGATCGCGGACGAGAAGACCGAGGACGCATTCACCGCCCCGGCGGGCGAGCGCGAGCGGATGTACTACGGCTTCAGCCTCTTCACCTGTCTGCCGGCGGCCATGACCGAGCGACCGACCGCGGCGACCGGAACGCTGATGCGCGCCGACATGATGCAGCGGCTTGGGTCCGAAGCGGGTTTCACGAAGGTCGAGCGCCTCGACGAACCGGAGCTCGAGATGCTCCGCTTCTACCGGTTGACCCCTTAGCACCTGGTCCAGGGTCCTCTGGCACGCGATTGTCGCTGGTTCCAGCCAAGCGGAACCACCGCATCGACCGGCATGGTCTGTGTTGCGATCAGCGGACAGGCACGCGCCTCCGCCAGGAGCGATGGGTCCTTGGCGGAATGCGGTTGCACGCCTGGCGCAGCCGTGCAATTGCCGCGATCGTTCCGCTTGATCGGAACGATCGCGAAATCGTCGTGGCGTGGCGCACGGCCCGCCCGGCCGCGGTGGCGGCGCGCCGGACAACCTCGCACGTTCCGTGCCACCATCGGGGCATGGAGCCAGCGATGTCCGACGACGGCGAATCGGCCTACGATCTCTTGCAGCGTGGGCACGCGCTGCTGGAGCACCGGCATTTCGCGCAGGCCGCGATCGTCCTCGAGCGAGCGGACCGGCTGGAACCGGGGAAGGGCTCGATCCTGGAGGCCCTGGGACGGGCGTACTTCAATTCGGCCCAGGCGGAACGTGCCCGGGCGACGTTCGAGGCGCTCCTGGAAATCGACCCCACGTCCCATTACGCGCATTACGCGGTCGGTCAATGCCTCAAGCGGCTGGGCCGGATCGACCGGGCACGGACTCACCTCCGGCTCGCCATGGCCATGAGCCCGAACAACGAGCTCTACAGCGGCGCGCTCGGACGGTTGCCGCCACCGAGGAAACCGCGGCACCCATTGTCGACTGACGACCCGTCGTCCTGACGGGCCGCGTCAGTCGTCGGGCGACCTAGCCGCCCTCGGCTCGCACACGCGCCAGCCAGAGCAGGCCAACGAGGGACTTCGCATCGACGATCTCCCCGCGGTCGGCGGCCGACAACGCGTCGCGCCATGGGACGCGCTCGAGGAGCAGGTGCTCGTCCTCGTCCGGTCCCAGCCGATGGCCGTCGGCGAGTCGCAGATCCGTGGCGAGATAGAGATGCATCAGCTCCGACGCGAAGCCGGGAGCGGTGTAGAACTGCGCAAGCTTGCGCCATGAGCCCGCGCGAGTCCCGGTCTCCTCCTCCAGCTCGCGGCGAGCAGCCAGGTCGGGGTCCTCGATCGCCCCGTCCTTGCCGACGTCGAGGGTGCCTGCCGGGATCTCCAGCATGAGCTGCCCGGCGGCCACTCGAAACTGTCGAACCATCAGGACGCGATCCTCATCATCGATGGCGACGATCGCCACTGCGCCTGGATGGCCGGCGATCTCGCGTGTGCCGCGCGAGCCATCGGCGCGCTCGATCGTGTCGATCCGGAAGGTCAGGTAGTGCCCGCGATGGATGATCCGCGAGTCGACCACGCGCTCGACGAGATCGGCCCCGGAGGGGTCCTCCGGGGCCGTCGGGTCGCTGCTCGTGGGTTCGGTGCTCAGGCGACGACCGCCACGTCGGGCGCGAGGGTCAGGCCGGTCTCGCCATCGAACAGGTGGAGCTTGTCCAGCGGCAGCGCGAGGTTGACGATATCGCCGGGTCGGACGCGGTGCGACGAGTCGACGATCGCGATGACGTCCTGGTTGGCGGCGTTGACGTGGAGCAGCTCCTCGTTGCCCAGATATTCGACGACGTCGGCTCGCGCCCGGAAGGCACCGGTGCCCGAGCCAGCCTCGCCGATGTCGAGGTGCTCAGGGCGGAAGCCGGCGATGAGGGTCTTGCCGGCCTTTGGCGTTGCCGCCTCGCGGTAGCGGTTCGGCAGCGGGATCG
>JAXDKX010000412.1:0-3868 GCA_034666905.1 Chloroflexota bacterium
AGCTCGGCTCCTCCCACTGGTGCTCGACGTGCGTGAAGAGGCCCGTGATGAGGACCAGATCTATCGGGCCCGTGCCGACCACCTGGTAGGCGATATGGACGTCGCCGCTCTTGGCGTATCTTGTCTCAGGGGTCATTTCGAACGTGTGGCTCCGGGTGGCAAGGTAATGCTCTCAGGTGACATTAACGGACACTGACCGACGGTCGGCTGATCTCCCTGCTGGATCCGGTGCTAGGCTCGATTTTGGGACGTTGCCGAACACTCGCGGCCGCGGTCTTCGCATCCATCACACCTCCGACGCAATACCAGCGCCAAAGGCGCCATGGTGGGCGCACAACAGCGCTCGCACGGGGAGTTGGGGCCGGATTTCGGGTGACTGGGCATAGGCTCCGGGTCGAAGGCATACCGAAGATCTAGGATCGACGCACCACCGGATCTCGACCAGGAGGGGCGCGCGCGATGCTCACGGCCACCAAGGACCTGATGCTCCCTGCCACCGTTACCGGCTCTTGGCCGCGGCCACGCTGGTATGACGGCGGTCTGTGGGGCCGGCCACTGGACACGGCGCTGCTCGACGTCCATTTCCGCGAGCAGTTCCTCGACGCGCACACCACCGTGATCGCAGACCAGGAGCGGGCGGGGCTCGACATCCTTACGAATGGCGATTACCACCTCGACGAGGACTTCGCCGGTCGCTCGTGGCACCACTACCCGTTGCAGCGTTGGAAGGGTTTCGAGCACGAGGAACTGCAGTACGAGGGCTCGCGCGACAGGCTCCTCGAATTCCCCCCGGGGACGCTCATGAACGAGATCGAGACAACGTGGCGGTGGCCGCGAGTCGTCGGCAAGGTGGAGCACGACCCTCGCAATCCGCTCGAGTACGCCAAGCTCTGGCGGATCGCCCAGGCGCGGGCGGCTTCAGGCAAGCCCGTGAAGTTCGGGACCTGCTCGTCCCAAGTGCTCTCGATCTTCCTCGATAGCCACACGGCCGAGTACGACCTCGACAACAAGAAGCAGCTGATCTGGGACATGGCCGGCGCGATGAACCTCGAGCTTCGCCAGCTCGCGGCCGCTGGCGCCAAGGTCATCCAGATCGAGGAGCCGACGATCCATTTCGTTGCGTGCTTCTATCCCGACCAGACCGAGTTGCTCGACTTCCTCGTCGATGCGTTCAACCACGAAGTGGAAGGCCTGGACGACGTCGAGCTGTGGATCCATACCTGCTGGGGCAACCCGAACATGCAGAAGGTCTACACCGGCGAGTCGTACGAGAAGTCGATCGAGATCTATCTCGACCGCCTCAAGGGCGACGTGTGGACCATCGAGGCCACCGAAAACCAGCTTGCCGAGATCGACTTGTTCAAGCCGTATGCCAGCCGGCTCCAGAAGAAGGTCGCCGTCGGCGTGGTGAACCACCGCACGCTTCAGGCCGACATGCCGCCGGTCGTCGCCGCGCGAGTGCGGCGCGCGCTGGAGGTGATCCCGGCGGACAAGCTGATCCTCTCCACCGATTGCGGGTTCGGTCGGCAGGGGTTCACCCGGACCATCGCGTTCTACAAGACGACAGCGATCGCGCAGGCGCGAAACATGGTCCTGAAGGAGCTCGGGCTCGAGGAGCGCTACGTGGCGGCGGCCGACCCGTCCCTGCAGGTGGACGTGCTTCCCGACAAGGAGCCTCTGACGCACCTGCCATCACCGTGGAAGTAGCGACATCGCTATCGTCGACGGCCAACAAGTCACTCTCACGAGTTGAACTCCTACACCCATGAGCAGCCCCCGCTGACCGGGTAACGTTCGCGGATGCTCGAACCCTCGTCTCCGCTCAAGACGACGCGGATGACCCTGCGACCGTATGAGATGGGCGACCTCGCGGCCCTTCACGACCTGTTCGGCCGGGAGGACGTCTGCCGCTACCTCTTGTGGGAACCGATGGACCTCGACCAGGCGCGCACCAAGCTCGAGCAGCGCCTGCGGCAGACGCGCATCGAGGCGGACGGCGACGCGCTCCTGTTTGCCGCGGTGGAGGAGGCGACGGGCCGCATGGTCGGCGAGTTCATGATCCTCCTCACGAGCGCCAAAGACCACCAAGGCGAGATCGCCTGGAGTATCCACCCGGATGTTCAGGGTCGCGGGCTGGCTACCGAAGGTGCCTGGCAGATGCTTCGCTTGGGCTTCGACGAGATGGGGCTCCACCGGATCGTCGCGGAGTGCGACCCGCGAAATGTCGCGTCCCGCCGGGTCATGGAGCACGTTGGGATGCGCCGTGAGGCCGAGTTCATCGAGAACGAGTTTGTCAAGGGCGAATGGATCGGGGAGATCGTCTGCGCCATGCTCGAGGCCGAGTGGCGGGCCCTTCGCTGACGGTCATTGTCGCGTCGCCGTCCACTCCCTCCACCTACCATCGCTAGGTGACGACACTCGCTCGCCTCGTCGGCGCTGTCGCCCTTTGGTCGTGTCTCCTTGTCGCGTCGGCTCGTCCGGCGTTGGCGGAATGCGATGGTCCGATTCCCGACTTCGCGTCGTGGTCCAATCGGCCTCGCGGGTCTTCATCGGCGACGTCACTGCGGTAGACAACCCAGGTCCCGATGGTGCACGAGTTGCCCCAGCCTGAGGTCGTAGAGTTCCTCGCGGTCGCTGGCACCCGCAATTCGCGTTGACAGTCTGTTGCCTCGGCACCACGCTAGTCCTGTGCCCCAGCGATGGTCTATTCCGAAAATGACGACGGCGGCCATCTTGGTGGCGACCCTCACGATCGGCTGTTCCGCGACGCCAACCGGGTCAACAAGCCAGGCCTCGCCTCCATCGGCCAGCTCAGACCAACCGACCACCTCGGCCCCCACTCCATCGTCTTCGACACCTGGTCCGGTGTCGACCACCGTCCCGGCGAGCGAAGCGCCGGCCGGCGCAGTCCGGGTCCAACTCGCCGGTCCGCCAGGCCATTTCGATCCGGCCGAGCTGACAGCCACGTCGGGAGATGTCGTCTTCTTTCTCAACAATGTTTCTCCCGGGGTCCATTCGCTGGCGATCGGGCCAGCACTCCACGAGTCACTCGCAGAAAGCGCGAATGTCCTGAACGGGCGAGCAGCGGTATTCACCGTGAACGGGCTACAGGCTGGCCATTACATCATCTGGTGCACCGTCAGCAACCACGCAGCCGAGGGCATGGTCGGAACTCTCGTCGTCAAGTGACATTGACGCACGCCGTCCGCGGGTGCGCCTAGCATCTCGGGATGAGCGAACTCCTTCGCCGGTTGCTCGCCGTCGGCGCCGAGCCCGACGATGACGAAGACACCCGGATTCGGAAGCTCCTGCTGCTCGTTGCGGCGTTGGCGATCACCCCGCTCGCGATCGCCTGGGGCGCGATCTACTGGATCGTGGGCGCCGCAGGCGCGGCTGCCATCCCGTGGCTCTACGTCGTCATCTCGCTCGCGAGCCTGGTCGCGTTCCGGATCACGCGGAGCTATCGCTGGTTCGCCGTCGGCCAGTTCGCTCCATACATCAGTCTCCCATTCGTCCTGATGTGGACCCTGGGCGGGTTCGTACCGGGGAGTGTCGTGGCGGTCTGGGCCAGCCTTGCCCCCCTCACCGCCCTCCTCCTCGGCCACCGTCGAGCCGCCATCCTGCTCGCCGCCGGGTACACGCTCCTGATGGTCGCCGCGGCGATCGTGCCCGCGCCGCTGATGCCGGCGCCGCCGGCCAAGCTGCGCGACGTCCTCTTCGCCCTCAACCTGGCGGCCCCACCACTCGTGGCCTTGCTGCTGGTGCGGCTGTTCGCCGGTGGGCGCGAGGGGGCGCTGACGACCGTCCGGCGGATCATCGGGCACTATTTCTCACCAGACGTCGCCGCGATGCTGTTAACCGACCCGCG
>JAXDKX010000413.1:0-2568 GCA_034666905.1 Chloroflexota bacterium
CCGAATGGCTGGCACCGCCGATCGCGAGCGCCGGGGATCGCAGGCCGGGAACCGTGACGACAACCCCCACGGCCTGTCGGACGACCTGGTTCAGAGCGACCTGCCCGCCGCCGACGATCGGCTGATCGTTCTCGAGGACGACGCTCGTGATGTACTCGCCGGGGCCGGTGCCTGCGGGGACCGCGACGGTGAATGCCTGGCGGACGCTCTTGCCGATGGAAAGCTGGAGGACGGCACTCGGGTAGTCGAGCCACCTGGTCGTGCCGGTCTGGGGTTCGCCATGCAGGCGCCCCCCGAAGCCGCCATTGACGATCGTGTAGACGTCGGCCGCGTAGGTCCTGGCGACGATCGGGGCCTGACCGTCGTTGGCGATCTCGACGTCGAGGGACCGCGTTTCACCCGGCCGCATGGTGAGATCGAAGTACGCCTTCGGCTGGTCGACGGCCAGCAGCGACAGCTTGATCTGGGTGCCCTCGGCCAAGGCGGCCCCCGGCACGCCCAGGATGACGAGGATGCCCAGGAGCGCCGACACCGCGAGCCTTGCGCCGCGTTCGCGTCCTGGAATCGGACCCTTCGGCAAGATCAGGGAGTCGAGGAGATGGTGGTCGTGAGGGTGCCCGTGTAGACGCCGACGCGACTCAGGGCCGGGATCGTCAACGTGACGCCCAGGGCCTGCGTGTAGGTGCCCGCACCGTAGGCCGCGGTCGCCGAAATGACCTTCCGTGCGCTGCCGAGCGAGAGGAGCGGGGAAATGGCCGGAACCTGCGGGCCGGTATCGGCCGCGACGTTGACGACCTGGCCGGCGACCATGACGGGAACGGCCGCGGAGGTGAGGACGAAGTTGGCGGCGGGAATGTCGGTGCCGCCGTTGGCCGTGCCGACCCACACGAACGCCGACGTCTGGATCGTCACGTTCCAGCCGAGCGAGGTGCCCCGACTGTCGTCGGCGGTCAGCACCATGGATCCCGTCACGTCGTGAGCGGCGTTCTGATAGGGGACGCTGGCGAATGTCAGGTCCGCGACGCTGGCGGTCAGGCCGCTTCCCGTGATGGCCTGGACGACTGTGTTGGACGCAAGGGCCGGCCCGGCGAGCGTGGCAACGAGCAGGGCGCCCCCGCCGAGTCCGACGGCCACGCGCCGTCGAATGGAGATTGTGTTCATGGATCCTTCACCTTCCGAGGTATAACGTTCCGTGTGGGCTCGGGAGCTCCAGCAGGCGCCCAATTCGGTCGCTCAGAAGGTGTCGGCGACAGCGCCCCATGGCTGCGCGTGTCAGCACTCTGATGCCCCGGACCCCACCGCACTATAGGAAGGATTCCGGGGTCAATCGGCGATTGACGGGCTGATCCGGGCATGCCCTGCGGCGCGCGGGACGCGGCATGGTCCTACACTCACGAGCGCTTTCCGGCCGATGCAGCGCTCCCCACAGATGGAGAATCGAATGCCAACGTATCCCGATATCTATGCCGACAACATCGTCATCAGCGCCAATCCCTACGGCCTCACGCTGACCCTGCTGCGCTCCGATCCGGGCACGGAGCCGGGCACCGAAGCGGCCCCCAACGAGATCGTGGGGCGAGTCCGAATGAGTCACGAACTCGCGCGGACGGTGGCCGAGCTGGTCTCCCGAACGATCGCGCAGGCCACCCAGGCAGCGCAGGCCGCGCATCAGACGTCAACCGACGTCCGGCACTGAGCGCGTGACCTCGGCCGATGCACGATTCGCCGGCCGGGTGGCGCTCGTCACCGGGGCCGGCAGCCCGACCGGCATCGGCTTCGCGACGGCGCGCCTCCTCGGGCTCGAGGGTGCCATGGTCGCGATCGCGTCGACGACCGAGCGGGTCCATGACCGCGTGACCGAGCTCGTTTCCGAGGGAATCCCGGCATCGGGGCACGTTGGTGATCTCAGCGCGGCAGGGGTGCCGGAGCGGGTCGTTCGAGAGGTGCTCGAGGCGAACGAAGGCCGGCTCGACATCCTGGTCAACAACGCCGGGATGATCGCCGTTGGCGAGGTCGAGGTGTCGCGTGACCTCGCGGACCTGGACGCTGGCACGTGGGACCGGGGGATCGCCCAGAACCTCGGCATCCCGTTCGCCGTGACCAGGGCCGCCCTTGCCGCGATCGTTGCTTCGGGCCATGGTCGCATCGTCTTCGTCTCGTCGGTGACCGGGCCGCTGGTGAGCAACCCTGGGTCAACGGTTTACGGCGCCGCGAAGGCCGGCATCATGGGCCTGGTCCGCGGTCTCGCGATCGAGATGGGACCCTACGGCACGACCGTCAATGCGGTCCTGCCGGGCTGGATCGCGACGGCTTCGCAGCTGCCGGAGGAGGCGATCGGCGGCGCGAACACGCCGGCCGGACGATCCGGGACGCCGGACGAGGTCGCCCACGTCATCGCCTTCCTCGCAAGTGGCGGAGCGAGCTACGTCACGGGGCAGGGCATCGTCGTCGATGGTGGCAACACGATCCAGGAGTACAAGGGGCCGAAGGACGCCTGGTACTAGGTCGCGAGGGCCTCGGCCGGACCCGCGTCGCCGTCGAAGGGACGGCGAGCCGGAAGCAGGGCTA
>JAXDKX010000414.1:0-5005 GCA_034666905.1 Chloroflexota bacterium
GACCAGGTCGAAGAGCGTGAACTGGCCGATCTCGCGTTTGCCGAAAAGCCGTAGGGCGCCGAAGAAGACGAGATAGATGACCGCCGCCCGGATGATGAGCTCGAGCAGCGGCTCTCCGAGCGTCCACATCAGGCGTCAGGCTCGAGTCTCGGGGTGCCTCGTCGCGAGCGCGCTCTGCAGGATGTCGAGGACCTTGTTCTGGCCATCGAGAATCTCCACCTGCTTCTTGCCGAGCTCATGGAGCGCGATCAGCGTCGCATGGTCGGCCATCGCCCGGGCATCGCTCGCGGCCTGGCTGCGGTTGGCGCTCACCTGCAACGAGATCATGATCGAGAGCTGCGGCAGGTTGAGGATGGTGAGCAGCAACGGCCAGGGCGTCTTGTCGAACCCGATGACATTGCCGGCGAAGAGCCAGACGACGATCCCGACGCTGATTCCGACGAACAACCACATCGAGCCGATCAGCCGGTTGACGATCATCGCGATCCGGTCGAGGACCCCGTCCCCGACGACGTCGTGCGACAGGACGAGCCGGGGTGCGTGGAGATGGGGCGCCTCCCTCGCCCGGGCAATCTCGGCACTGTGGACGGGAATCGTTGGCTCGGCCATGGCTGCCACCTCGCTAGCAGGTCAGGGATCAGATCACTTGGGTGCCTTGTCGAGGACGTGCGTCTGCAGGAACGTCAGGACGCGCTCGAAAGCGTCGCGCCGATTCTCGCGCCGCTCCCAGCCATGCCCTTCGTCGTCGTACCAGTGGACCTCGTACCGCTTTCCCTCGATCTCCAGGGCTTCGACCATCCGCTCCGTCATGAGCGGCACGACCCGCTTGTCCTTGCGGCCGTGCAGGATCAGCAGCGGCGCCTGGATCCGCTCCGCCCGATAGACCGGCGAGCCGCGGCGATAGCGATCGGCTCGGTCCGGGTCATCGGGCGAGCCCATCATCTTGTGCAGGTCGAGGCGTCCGGGCCGATCGCCGTGGCGATAGCTCTCGGCGATCTCCGAGTCGCCGAACAGGTCGATCCCGGCCCGCCACAGGTCCGGCTCCTCGACGAGAGCGCAGAGGACCATGTAGCCGCCATAGGACCCGCCGTAGATCGCGAGCCGTCCATCGGACCATGGCTGCTCGCGCGCCCATCGAGCGGCATCGACCAGGTCCTGCACGTCGGCATGGCCCCATTCGTCGTGATTCGCGTGGCGAAACGACCGGCCGTACCCGGTCGATCCGCGAAAATCGACGTCGAACACGGCGAAGCCCTCGGCGGCGAGGCGCTGCTTGAATGGCGCGAATCCGCGGAACGTCTGGCCAGTCGGGCCGCCGTGGACATACAGGACCGTGGGAACGCGCTGGCCGCCTCGCTTGCCGGTCGCGGCGAGCGGGCGCCAGATCGTGCCCTCGACGCGAAGGCCGTCGCGCGCGGTCACCGCCACGCGCTCAGCGGTCGACGTCCGGCCGGGACCGAGCGCGGGCTTGAGGGCCAGCGGCAACGAATCGGTCACCTGCCGCGGGCGTGATCCGGCCGGCGCCATCCCGGGAACCGGCAGCAACCAGAGGTCCTGCGGCAGCGCCTCGCTTTCGCCGATTGCCACGATCCATGCGCTGTCCGGCAGCCATCCGACCGAGCGCCAGACGCCATCCCAGGGGTTGATCCGCCGCCCCGCCGCGGCGAGCGTGACGGTTCGCGGGACCTTCGGCGGCCGGCCGCGCCCACGCTTTGGAGGAGCCCCGGAGGTCAGGTCGCCCACAAGCAGGTCCTGGAGCCCGTCGTGCACCTCCACGTGCACGAAGTGCCGGCCGTCCGGCGATGCCAACGGGGCAAACCCGACGCCTCCGCCGGGCTCGCCGTGCTCCCGCTCGCCGTCCGTCAGGACCACCTTGTCGCGTCCGTCGGCCGTGAGGCGGACGACCTGGAACCAGCCGTCGGCATCCGACACGTACAGGAGCGAGCCGTCGGCCAGCCAGCGTGCCCCGACGTCGATGCTGTGTTCGCCGGCGACGACCCGGGTTGCCCCGGTCGCCACGTCGACAAGCGCGATCTGGGCAGCCTCCTGGGGCTCGGCATCGCGCTGGGCCAGCACGGCAATCCTGGTCCCATCGGGCGCCCACTCGAATCCATCGACGTCGATCCCGGGCTCGGTCAGGACCGCCGGCTCCGGCGGTTTCGGGTCGGACGCGGGCCGGCCGCGCCGTGGAACCGGGGCATCGATCAGCCAGATCTGCGACCAGCCACGCCGTCGCGAGATGAACCCAAGCCGGCGCCCGTCGGGCGACCAGCGAGGATTCTGGCCACCACCGGGCTTCCCGACGACCTTCGATTGCCGAGATCCATCGAGCTCCAGGACCCAGATCTCCTCGTCGCGGACATAGGCGATCCGGCGGCCATCGGGCGACCACTGCGGATCGGAGATCGCTTTCTCCGAGGCGGTCAGCTGCGTCGGGTATCCGCCACGCAATGACAACGTGAAGAGCTGGCGCGCGCCCCCGACGTCAGCCGTGTAGGCGACGAGGCGATCCCGAGGATGCAGCCGGTACTCGCGCGGAGCCTCGACCGCCACGATGGCCTCGACCGAGAGGATCGTGGGGGCGACGGACGGGTTGGCCATCAGCGTTCGCCGGCCGGCCAGGAGATGGTCGCGGACCAGCGTCCGATCATGGCGATGTGCTTGCGGTCGTGGCCATGGAGACAGTCGTACGCCCAGCTCCAGCCATCGGCCGAGCGGACCTCCTCGATGGTCAGTCCCGCGACGCCGTCATGGAACCGGCGGCGAGCCGCGTCGTAGCGGGCAAGGACCTCGGCCGGCGAGGTTCCTCGCGAGCGTGCCACCATCCGTTCGTTCCAGGCATCGATCCCCTCCTCGGGATCCGCCTGCCAGGTGCCCGTCGCTTCATGGATCTCCAGGGCCCGGGCACCTTCCTCCAGCCAATCCGCGAGGTGAGCGACGTGGTCGCGCAGGCTCCAGCCCGGCGTCAGCTCGGCGGTCGTCCAGAGGTCAGCCGGGATCGGCCGGACGACGTGATCGAAGTCCGCTGCGATCGCCGCGTCCTGGGCCAGGAATTGGGCGTGGCTCGCCGGTCGCGGGTCCGCGACGAACGGGTCGCCGTCGGTCTGGCGACGGCGGAGCCCATCAGCCCACGGCTCGATGACCGCGAGGTGATCGAGGTAGTGGCCGCCAAGGGTCATGTGGATCCAGCCCCACGGGGCGTCGGCTCGAAGGTCCGGTCCGCTGAAATGCTGCGCCAGGGCCAGGAGCCGTGGCCGCGCAGCCATCAGCCGGGCCAGGACCTCGTCGCGCGACATCGACGCCCAGGGCTCTCGGCGGCCTTCGTTGAAGCGATCGAAATCGCCGTTGTCGAAGTCGCCGTCGGACGGCCAGTGACCGGTCTCGATCGCGCGTGCCGTGTAGTCGATCGCCAGCTCCTGCCAGTCCGCGACATGGCCGACGTGCTCGGCGAGCGACCAGTCGGGGCCGCCGGCGTCGGATGGCGCGGCGCCGGCGAGACGCCAGGCCGCATCGTCGAGGCCGGCCCACGCCGCCTCGAACCGATCCCAGAGCGCGGCTTCATCGGCCCACAGGTCGCGTTCCGGGGCTCGCAGGTCCATGGCACGAAGATCGGCGAGGGGAGCGCGCCGAAGGTCGACCGATGGTGCTTCGGGTCCTGTCCGAACCGGCTGGAGCGCGCTCACCGGCCTCCGGTCCGCCGCTCACTGCCGGGCGCGACGGTCGCCTCGAGCTGGTCGCCGAGCTCCACCGTTCGCCGGTAGGCCGCCCAGACTGCCTCCGACAGGACCGTCCGGAGCCGGCCCGACTCGAGCTCGTGGAGTGCCGCGGCCGAGGTGCCGCCAGGCGACGTGACCATGTTGCGCAGCTCGGCCGGGTGCATCCCCGACTGCTTGGCGAAGATCGTCGATCCCTCCAGGGTCTCGATCACGAGGTCATGGGCGATGTGGCGCGGGAAGCCGAGGTGGACGGCGGCGTCGATCAGCGCTTCCATGACGAGGAAGACGTAGGTCGGACCCGTGCCCGAGACCGCCGTGGCCATCGCCACCATCTTCTCGTCGTCGGCCTCGATCTGGTGGCCCAGCGCCCCGAGGAGCGCCGCGGCCTGCGTCCGCTGTGCGGGCGTGCACTCGGGCGTCGCGTACCAGACCGTCATGCCCTTGCCAAGCCTGGCCGGGGTATTCGGCATGCTGCGGACGACCTGGTCGTGGCCGAGGATCCCGGTCAGGGCTGCAGTCGTGGCGCCGGCCAGGACGCTCAGGACGAGCTGCCCGCGATGCAGATGCGGCCCGATCTCGCGCCCGACCTTGCCGAGCATCTGGGGCTTGATCCCGAACAGGATGACGTCGGCGCCATCGACTGCCTCCACGTTGCTCGCCACGGTCCTGATGCCGTACTCACGCGCGAGCTGGTCACGGCGTTCCGGGCGCGGATGGCTGGCCACGACCTGGCCGGGATCCACGAGCTTGCCGCGGAGGATGCCGGCGATCATCGCCTCGGCCATCACGCCGGAGCCCACGGTCGCGATCGTGGAATTCGCCAGGGGGGACATCGCGCGGAGTATAGCGGCGGGCACCGGACCCTCTGTGACGGTCGAGGCGCCGCACCGTTCCCGGACGAGGCTATCTCGCGTTGGCAGCTCCGGTCAGGAAGAAGCGGCCCGTGCTGGTCACCTTCGCGGAGTCGAAGCCCGCCCGCTCGAGGGCCGCCTCCAGGTCCTTCGGCTCGTAGAAGACCTTGACGATCGTGAATTCGCGGCCGTCGTCCAGTCGGCGGATGGAGCTGTCGTCGGCGGGCGTCGGGTGATCCACAGCGCTCGATTGCGGGTCGATCCGCGAGTCGATGAACGCGAAGGTCCCGCCGGGCTTGAGCCAGCGCCGGACGAGCCCGAGGAACTCGTCGAGGCGCGCGCGCGGCACGTGGCTCAGCCAGAACCCGGTGAACACGGCGTAGACCTCGCGATCCGGGGCCGCCCACGCGTCGCGCACATGCAGGTGTGCCCGCAGGC
>JAXDKX010000415.1:0-4670 GCA_034666905.1 Chloroflexota bacterium
AGCTATGGATGCCACCCGCGCTGATCGAGGTCACGCCGGCAAGGTTCGCGCCGCCAGCCCGCGTCACGTGGACCGCTCGGTGGCGGTCGATGACGGTGCCGTCGCCGAGCTCGCCATGGCCATTGGAACCCCAGCACCACGCTGCGCCGCCGCTCGTGGTCGAGCAGGTGTGGCCGGCCCACGCCGCCGTGCTGATCGTCGTAACTCCGGCTAGGTTCACGCCAGCCGCACGCGTCACGCGGACCGGCGCGTGGCGGTCGACCGTGCTGCCGTCGCCAAGTTGTCCACGATCGTTGGCACCCCAGCACCAGGCTGAGCCGCCAGCCGTGAGCGCGCACGTGTCGTTGGCCCCGGCGCTAATCGCGACGATCCCGGTGAGGTAGAGGCCACCGGTCCTCGTTACCTGGACTGGCCGGTGACGCTCAAGCGTGGTTCCGTCCCCGAGCTGGCCATGGTCGTTGGAGCCCCAGCACCAGGCGGTGCCGTTGCTGGCCACAGCACAGGTATGCGCGGATCCAGCCGAGATCGCCTTGATCGTGGTGGCCGGTGCCGCGGCGGCGACTTCGGGCGCGGCCGTCAACGGCAGGCTGACCGTGACGACCATCGCGGCCAAGCGGAGCAAGTGGCAGAGCATTGGGCGGTCTCTATCCAGTCGTGCATGACTTGGGCGATAGGCTTGAATAGCCCGTGAGACGCGCCCCTGCTTCCGATGTTACGCCGCTGATTCTCGCGACCGATCTCGACCGGGAATCCGGTTCTTCATTATCGAGACGGTCTTCGCTTTCCCCCGGGATCAGGCGCTACTTCTCGCGGCGATCGGGACCCGTGACTACAGTCTGCCGATGTCGATTTCGATGCTGATGGCTCACTCGGAACCGCGCAGCGGCTTCTCGGCCAGCGCGACCGTGACGGCGTCGGACTGAGACAAGGCACGTCCTGCCGTCCAGGCCTCCTCGAAAGCAGTCGTAGTCATCGCCGTACGTGCCCGCTCCAGGAACGCGGCGTACTCGGGCTCCTCGTCGAAAGCCATCTGGGATCGCCCGACTTCCCGGATCGCCTCCGCGGCGCCGAGCAGACGGACCGCCCGACCGGGATCTCCATGTTCGACGGCAACGTACGCGATGTTCTCGAGCTGGTTGGCCACCGCCCCCCTGTGCCCGAGGTGAACCCACCCGTCGATCGTCTCGCGGTAGGCGGCGAGCGCCTCGTCGAGCCGGCCACTGCGCCGCAGGGCGTGCGCCATGTCGCTCCTGGCGGCGAGCACGAACCGTTCATCGCCAAGCTCCAGGAACCGTTGAATCGCCACCCTGAAGGCTGCCACCGCTGCGTCGGTCTGCCCAAGCCGACCCAGGACCCGGCCCTGGGCGAGCGAGACCGCACCGATTGCGTATGGACTCCCGGAGCGCGCCGCCGCATCGACGGCTCGTCGGAGCAGGGCGTTGCCCGCGTCCTCGTCGAAGACAACCAGGCCGGCGCCGGAGAACCCCGCGGCGAGCGCGAGCATCCACCACGTCCCTTGCTGCCCCGCCAGGTCCGTCGCCTCCTCCAGGAGACGCCGTGCCTCTGCGCCGCCAAGACCCGCGCGACCCGCGAAGACCGTGGCGGTCCCAAGGCCTGCCAAGGCGTGGAGCCTGGCGATCGGGTCACCGGTCGCATCGGCCAGGACCAAGGCCTCCCCGGCCCACGGCAGCGCAATGACCGCCCGCCCGGACATCGCCCAGAGGCGTGCGGCCTCGCCCATGAGCTTCGCCGCAAGAACCTGGTCGGCAGCGTCGACCGCAGGCTCGCCGGCGACCAGCGTTCTGACGGTTTCGATCACGGCGACGATCCGGGCGTCGTTGTCCTGGGACATGACGCGGACAGCCCAGTAGCCCATCAACGCGGAGGCCATGCCGGCGGCCGTCCAGGGGGCCGCCTCCAGGCCCCACTCGAGCGCGGCCCCAAGGTTATCGAGCTCCGCATCGAGGCGGTCGACCCAGTCAACCATCGCCGGGCCGCGCATCGGCTCCTCCGCCTCGACCGCGAAGGCGGCGTACACCTCGAGATGGCGGTCCGCGAGCAAGGCCGCCTCGCCGGCATCGATGAGCTTCTCTCGAGCGTACTGCCGGATCGTCTCGAGCATCCGATATCGCGTCGTCGCCCCACGGTCGAGATTCACGAGGGACCGGTCCACGAGCCGCGTCAGGCGGTCCACGAGGTCGACCGGGTCCATCCCGCCGGGTTCGTCGCCCACGATCCGTGCCGCGATGGGAACGGCCCAGCTCCCGGTGAAGACGGACAGCCGCCGGAGCAGGCGGCGGTCCTCCTCGGTGAGCAGGTCCCAGCTCCAGTCGATGAGCGCGTGCAGTGTCTGCTGGCGCGGGACGGCGGTCCGGCGGCCGCCGGCGAGCAATCGGAATCGGTCCCCGAGGCGACGGGCAATGTCGTCCGGCGACATTGCTGAGACGCGCGCGGCGGCGAGCTCGATCGCGAGCGGGATGCCATCCAGGCGGCGGCAGATCTCGGCGACGGACGCGACGTTGCCGTCCCCGAGCCTGAACGCCGGATCGACGGACATGGCCCGCTCGGTGAATAGCCGGACGGCCTCGGTCGCGGCGACCTCGTGGAGGTTCACCGGATCGTCGGCGACGCCGGCTCGGCTGACTGCGATCGATGGGCAAGAAAGCGATCGGAGCTGCAGCACGGCTTCGCCCGGGATCGCGAGGGCTTCGCGACTGGTGGTCAGGATTCGAAGCCCTGGCGCCACCGCGAGGAGCCGCTCGGCCAGACGGGCGACTCCGTCAACCAGGTGCTCGGCGTTGTCCAGCAGGAGGAGCAGGTCCTTGTCGGCGAGGAAGGCCGTGATCGTCGCGACCGCGGGTACGCCCGGGACCTCGGGTGCCCCGAGCGAACGCGCGACCTCGGATGGGATCTGCGACGGGTCGCCCAGCGGTGCCAACTCGGCGAGCCACACGCCGTCCGGGTGCCGGTCGAGGAGGCGATCGGCGGCCTCGAGCATCAGTCGGGTCTTGCCGGTCCCACCCGTGCCGATGAGCGTGACGAGCCGATGCCGCCCGATCAGCTCGACGACCTCCCCGAGCTGCTTCTCGCGGCCGACGAAGCTCGTCAGTTGGACCGGCAGGTTGGAACGCCGCGTGCTCAACGACCGGAGTGGCGGGAAAGACCGTGGGAGGTCGTCCACGACCACCTGGTAGACCTGTTCCGGCCGGTCCATGTCCCGCAGCCGATGCGAACCCAGGTCGAGAAGATCGACAGACGCCGGGAGCCCGTCGCGGGCGAGGACGGCCGCCACAGCTGAGCAGATGACCTGGCCGCCGTGGCCGATCGCCAGGATCCTCGCCACCCGATTGAGAGCTGGCCCGAAGTAATCCCCGTCGCGCGTCTCGGCGGAGCCGACATGGAGGGCCATCCGCACGCGCAGTTCCCCGATCTCGCCCCAGGTCGCATCACGCAGCGTTCGCTGCGCCGCGAGGGCCGCGTCCACACCGGATACGGCGTCGGTGAAGACGGCCAGCATGCCGTCGCCGGTCGTCTTGATCACCGTGCCGCCGTGCCCCTCGATGGCCAGGCGGAGCAGCCGGTCGTGCTGCCCAAGCGCCGCGCCCATCGACCCGGCGTTCTCCTCCCAGAGACGCGTGCTCCCTTCGATGTCGGTCAGCAGGAATGTCGATAGCGGCGACTCGACGCCCACTCGGTCCGAAAACGGCGCGCCTTCACGAAAGGCACCGACGTCGGTCGCGGAGACGGACCGGGGCGTCGGGACGGACGACATGGAGGCGATGCTACTGCCGATCGGGATGACACGATCGGCGGCCACTTGGCCGAGGCGGTCGGCCATCTGTTGACGCTCCACGACGACGGTTACCGAGCCAAGGGCGATCTACGCGTCGCGGGAGCCGCTGATTCCAGTGGCGCCCTGCTCTTCCGTCGCCCCATCACCACGACGGCAGCCGCCCTCGACTGCCCCGAGCCGTCCGTTTTCCGAAGTAGCGGCCGACGGTCTCCGCCAGGCGATCCCACCCGAGCGCCTGGTCCTACTGCCTCGGGTCAGGCGGCTGGCGGCGTCATGCCCAGGAGCTGCCCGAGATCGGGCCTCGTGAACGGGTCGTCTTCGACGATCTTGCCATCGGCGAGGCGGTAGTAGGTGAGACCGTGGGCTGGCAGCTTCTCCCCATCGGCGCGAGTGACCTCGATGGTGAAGCGCGCGACCACCGAATCTCCTTCCGCTAGGAGGTCCTGGACGGTGAACCGCATACCGACCGCGGCACCCGCCATCCCGGTCAGGATCGCCTTGAAGCCAGCCCGGTCGGCACCGCCCATCGCGGGGTTGACGTAGGTCGGGGCGAGCACCTCGTCGAGCACGTCGAGATTGCCTCCCTGCAGCACCTCGGTCATGAACCAGCGGACGACGGCCTTGTTCTGCTCGGTCGACATGCCGGAGCCTCCTTGGAGAAGTGGGTGGGCAGGTGAGTATGGAGTGCGTGACGGTGCCCAACAAGATGGCACGTGGCTGACCAATACCACCACCTGGACGTCAAACCCAGGTGACGACCATGCAGGTATTCCGCCTTCTACTTGCCGCCACCAATGAACTCGTTCCTCGCCACGATGAACGTTGTTATGAAGCGAGTGGACACAGAACTGCCCCGTCGGCCCGTCGGAGGCTGGAC
>JAXDKX010000416.1:0-9938 GCA_034666905.1 Chloroflexota bacterium
CTGTACGCCCTCGAGTCCCAAGGCTATCCGAGCCTCGGCTACCACCCCGACTGGTCGATGGAGGACCCGCGCTACATCCCCCAGAGCGCGGGCATCGCGCTGTTCGGGCTGCCGGACGTCCTTCCCAGGTTCCTGCCGGATAGCCTGGCCATCCAGCCGGTCCCCGTCTGCACCGACCCGGGTGCCGTCCGCGGCCTGTTCGACCTGACGTGCCCGCTCGCCGTCCCGCACGATACGGGGATGAGCGTGATCCTGGGCAGCCCGGCCTACCTGCTCGCGCTGCCGGCCCTTCGCCGGTTTCGGGCCAGCCGGATGACCGCCGGCGCGGCGACGGCGGTGGCGTTGATCACGGTGGTCAACCTGATGCATTTCAGCCAGGGCTGGGTGCAGTTCGGCTATCGCTTCAGCCTGGATGCCGCGCCATTCGCGCTCGTTCTCGTGGGCGTCGGGACGGATTGCCTGAACGGACGCTGGCGCCGGGGGATGGCTGTCGCTGCGGTCCTCATCGTGCTGTCGGTCGCCATCAACTGGTGGGGCGTGAACTGGAGCCGGCTGCTCGGGTGGTGACGTCGTCGTCGTGGCGCCGGCTGGGGCCGGCGATGGTCGTCGCCCTGGTCGCGCTCGCGGCTGCCCGCCTCGCGCTGCTGCCTGGCGTCGCGTTCTGGGATACGGGCGAGCTCCAGACCGTCGGGCCGGTGCTCGGGACGGCACATCCAACCGGTTTCCCGACCTACGTGCTGCTCGGCTGGCTCGCGTCCGTGATCCTGCAGCCTCTTGGGGAGCCGGCCCTGCGGATGAATCTCCTGTCGGCCCTGTGCGTGGCCGCGGCGGCCGGAATCACCGTGGATCTCGTTCGTGCACTCACCCGCTCGACCGTCCTGGCGGTCATGGCAGGCCTGGGCCTGGCGCTCACGCAGGTTGCCTGGGCGATCGGGACGCACGCCGAGGCCCACGCCCTCCACCTGGCGCTCGTGGCGCTTCTCCTGCGACTGCTCGTGGCCTGGGAAGGACGTGCCCGCGTTGACGGCGTTGACGGCGTTGACGGCATGGTCAGGGCGGACGGGCGTCGGGACCGCGGTGACCGGTACCTCGTCGCGGTCGCGATCGTCTTCGGGTTGTCGGCCGGCAACCACTCCCTGACCCTGCTCCTCGCGCCGGCGATCGGGCTCTACATGCTGGCGGTGGATCCACGGATCTGGCGGCGGGGCAGGTTCGTGCTCGGCTGCAGCGTGGCGCTCGCCATCACGATCGTCCTTCTCTACCTGGAGCTGCCGTTGCGCGCCGGCGTCTTCCGCGCCCCGCTCGTCTACGGCCGACCGGACACCTGGGATGGGTTCTGGTACGTCGCCCTCGGCGAGCAGTTCCGGGGCAGTCTTGTCGATCCGTTCGGAGATCTCTGGCGCAAGGCCGGCGAGCTCGTCGGTCGGGCATTTGCCCAGTTCGGGCCGCTCGCTCCACTGATCCCGATCGCCTTCGTCGCAACCGTCGCCCGGCGTCCGCGCTACGCCCTGCTGACGGGGGTCGCGCTCGGCCTGACCTGCTTCTTCGCGGCCTCATACGAGAACGCCGACATCGGGCGCTACTACCTCGTCCCGGTGCTGATCGCCTGGACCTGGCTGGCAATCCTGGCCGGGGTCGCGGTCCACTGGCTGACGGGCGCCGCCGGTATGCCGGTCCCGCCCGGCGCGAAGCCGCGCCACGTCGCCTGGGTCCTCGCGGTCGCCATCGCCGCGGGCCTCCTCGCGCCGACCATCCTCGACATCTCGACGCGGTTTGCCAGCGTGGATGAAAGCCGGGATCGCTCGGCCGCCGAGTGGACGGATCACGCGCTCGCGACCATGGCGCGCGACGCCGTGATCGTCAGTTGGTGGAGCTACTCGACGCCGCTATGGTACGCACAGCGCGTCGAGGGTCGGCGCCCGGACCTGACCATCGTCGACGACCGAACCCGCCTCGACGAAGGCCTTGGAGACATCACCGACGTGATCGATGCGAATCTCGGCGTCCGCCCGGTTTACGTGATCCGGTCCGACCCGAACGAGGTCGCGCTCCTGGCGGTGCGCTACCAGCTCGAGCCCATCGACGGGCCGGATGCGCACGACCTGACCCGCGTCGTCGCCCGACGAGTCGCGGGAACGTGAGCGACGCTCCCCGGCCCGAGCGGGTCGCTCAGCTCTCCTACTTCTTTCCTGCGCACAACGAGGAGGCCAACCTCGAAGGACTCGTCGAGGAGGCGCTCGCGGTCCTGCCGACCCTCGCGGTGACGTTCGAGATCATCGCCGTCGACGATGGCTCGCGTGACGCCACGGCCAGCATCGCGCAGGGCCTGGCGGAGCGACACCCCGACGTCGTCAGGCTGGTCCGCCATCCGGCCAACCTGGGCTACGGCGCGGCCCTCCGATCGGGGTTCGCCGCCTGCCGCTATGAGCTCATCTGCTTCACCGACGGCGACCGGCAGTTCAAGGTCGCCGACCTTGGCAGATTGACGGCACGCCTGGCCGCGCCCGACGCGCCCGACGTCGTCGTCGGCTTCCGAATCAGGCGCGCGGACCCGTTCGTGCGGACGCTCTATGCGCGCGCCTACCGGCTGGCCAACCTGCTGTTCTTCGGGCTCCACGTGACCGATGTCGACGGCGCCTGCAAGCTCTTCCGCCGGAGCGCTCTCGAGGGCCTCGGCGTCGAATCCGGCGGCGCCTTCTTCTCGGCCGAGCTCCTGATCAAGCTCCAGGCCGCGGGACGCTCGGTCGCCCAGGTCGGCGTGCCGCACTACCCGCGCATGGCCGGATCGGCGACCGGCGCCAATCCACGGGTCGTCCTGCGCGCCGTTCGCGACTTCTGGCTGCTCCGAGCTCGGATGTGGGCCAATCGAACGGCGGCGCTCCGCCGCGGGAGGCCGATCCTCGGTGACGGGCAAGACTAGCTGGCGCGTCCCTCGCCCTCGGGGCCGGCGTCCAGCGAGTTGACGAAGTCGCGGAAGACGTCGAGTCGTGGGTCGACGATTCCCTCACCGATCGCCTCGAGGGTCGAGCCTGCCTCGCCCTCGTCGCCCAGTCCGCCATCAGCGCCGAGGGCCGCCTGGTCCAGCACCGCGATCGAGGCAAAGATCCGGACGCCGGCACGGACCGCCAGCGCCAGGGCGTCGGACGGTCGCGCGTCGACCTCGACCGATCGACCGTCACGATCGAACAGGATGCGGGCGTGGAAGGTTTCCTCCGCCAGCTCGGAAATGATGACCCGATCGATCTGCGCCCCGAGGGATTCGAGCGTCGTGGCGAACAGGTCGTGGGTCAGCGGCCGTTCCGGGGTGAGGCCCTGGAGCTTCATCGCGATGGAGCTCGCTTCCCACGGTCCGATCCAGATCGGCAGGTAGCGGTCGCGATCGACCTGCTTGAGGATGACCACGTGGCGGCTGGAGAGCATGTGGACGCGGACGCTCTCGACGACCATCTCGACCAGCTCGTCGTCCATCCGAGGATTATCCCACGCCTCGAGGGCCGGCCGGCTCAGCGCCGCCAGCCGCGCGCACGAGCCAGGCGACCGCGGCCCCCGCGACGAAGCCGCCGATATGGGCGAAGAAGGCCACCCCTCCGGACTGCGAGACCCCGAGCGAGGCAACCCCGTCGATGAGCTGGAGCACGAACCAGAAGCCCAGCACGATCGCCGCCGGGATCTTGATGAGCTGGTAGAAGAACCCGAGAAAGACGAGCGAGGTAACGCGCGCCCCTGGGAAGAAGACGAGGTACGCGCCGAGCGTCGCGGCGATCGCCCCGGACGCCCCGATTGTTGGCGCGGTCGAACCGGGATCGACAGCCACCTGGGCGAGCCCGGCCAGGACGCCGCCGGCGAGGTAGAAGAGCAGGAAGCCGCCTCGGCCGAGACGGTCCTCGACGTTGTTCCCGAAGATCCACAGGTAGAGCATGTTGCCGAGCAGGTGCAGCCAGCCGCCGTGCAGGAACTGGCTGGTCACGAGGGTGAGGCTCTCGCCTGACAGGAATTCGCCACGGGTCCAGGCGGCCACGAGACGGGCGGGCACGACACCCCAGGCCATGATCGCCGCCTCGAGCGCAGGGTCGCCCGATCCGGCGCTCAGACCGAGCTCCCAGGCGAATGCGACGCAACAGGCGATGACGAGCGCCAGGGTGATGATGGCCGGCCGCCGGGTCGGGTTGGCGTCGCGGAGCGGGATCAAGGCGCCAGCCGGATCAGGGCTTCCTGGTGGGCTTCGGCGAGGCGCTCGGGGCCGGGGTCCTGGTCGGCGCCGACGGGGCGGCCGAGCTCGCCGGAGCCGTGTCGGGGACCAGCTCGAGCACGGCCTCGTGGACGCCGTCGGCCGACAACCAGACGATCGATGCAGGCCCATCCGACACGCCCGGATTCACGTACATCGCACGCAGGTCCGCCCAGTTTTTCGCCCCACCGGCGAGCCGATATTGGGCGCGATAGGTGCCGGCGGCCTTGTCCACGGCCACGATCCGGGCATTGGGGCGATCGAAGGCATAGAGGTTCCCCGTCCGGCGGTCCGTCCCGCCGGACACGATCGAATAGGTCGGTGCCGGCCGCAGCAGCGTGTCGTCGGGCGCCGTCGCTGCCCAGCCGTCGTTCTTGCCTGACACGAAGCGGGCGAGCGCCCCACCGTCGGCCGCGAACAGGTCACCGTCGACATAGATCGAGGTCATGCCCGAGACGTCGCGCGCCGTGGCCAGCCAGGCGGTTGGCGCCGCCGGGAAGCCGCTTCCGTCGGCGGCCGGTGAGTACGCCTTGATCTGTTGGGCTGAGGGGTCGACGACGTAGAGGTTGTAGAGCCCGAGCGATTCGTCGCGAACGAAGGTCGCCATGCCCATGATGTCGCTGCCCCACGACGTCGCACCCTTGACGTTGACCCGCGTGAGCGTCCCCTTCCCCTTCGCGTCGGCCGGGCGCCAGCGCCACAGGAGGTTTTTGCTGTCCAGGATGAGGAGATCCGGGCCCCCGACGGCCAGGTAGCGGGGCGTCGAAACCGTCGCGCCACTGGCCTTCTGCCCGGACCGGACGACCACGGTCGCCTTCCTGGTCTTGGTGTCGATGCGGTAGACGGTTTTCGTCGAGCGATCGATCACGTACGGCACCCCGTCCGGGCCCTTCACCATGGCACGCAGGTCGATCGGGCCCGCACCGGCTGCCGGCGCGAAGGTGAAGAGCGTGGTTGACGTCACGGGGACCACGCCATAGAGACGATCGAGGCCGGCCAGCGTCTGGCTCCGCAACGGCGCGACGACCGACGAGCCGACCTGGGCCGCCTCTGCCGCGTCGAGCTGGCGGTAGGCGTCGGTGAGCAGTTGCAGCGCCTGCCGCGGGTCATCTGCCACGAGGTCGATCCCGGGGCCCGTCACCTTGGCCAGGTCGCCGGTCGCGGCGTCGATTGCCCGCTGCCCGGCATTGACCGAGCTGATTGCCTCCTGGGGCGATCCGTTGCTCCCGAAGGCGTAGACGCCGAGCCCGAGGCCCCCGACCACGACGACCAGGGCGAGGACGGCCAGCGCGGCCCGGCGCTGTGTCTCGCGACGCGATGCCAGCGGTGTGATCCGCCGATAGGTCGGCTTCCGTTGCGGCATGAGCCCCTGGGCCCACGCCACGGCCCGCTCCAGGGCACCGCCGGCCGCCAGGCGGGCGTTGCCGGCCGCCGCGCTCACGGCCAGCCCGGCCGCCTGGACATTGTCCGCGAGCGGAATGGGCGAGCGGTCCGGAGCCCCGGCCAGCGGCGCCGACGGGCGGACCGGGACGAGCGTGCGTGCCTTGGAGGTTGCCGAGACCTCGGTCGCCTCGAAGGCAATCGCGCCGTCGCTGCCCGAGCCATCGGCAGCGACGAAGCGGTGGTGCAGGTGTTCCATCGCGGACTGCGGGTGCAGCGTCAGCATCGCATCCTTGAGCTCATCGGCACCGAGCTTGGCGATGATGTTGGGCGAGATCAGCACCAGCGAATCGCCGACCGAGACCTCCCCACGCCAGACCTCCGGTTCCAGGTCCGCCGATGGAAGGCCGCGCTCGCGATGGGGATCGGGAAGGGTCGACAGTCGGGCCTGGCGGATCAGGTAGGCCTCGGCGGGTCCGACCGTCGCGACGTACATCTCGTTGCCGCGCACGACGGCAACGCCCACCCCGATCGGCCCGCCGCCCCCGATCGCCTTGAGGCCGAGCCTGTCGGACTGGTGGGCGAGACGCTTGTTGGCCGTGATGATCGCCTTCTGGATGCAGACCCGGATCCCGGCCGACTCGTCGTAGTAGTACTCGTTCCGGATCGTCTCGGCGGCGAGTCGAGTCGCCTCGAGCGCGTGCCGGTTCACGACCCGCGACGTCACCAGCAGGTACAGGTGGCCCTTGGAGCGCGCCACCGAACCGACGCTCGGCTCGACCACGACCAGCGTGTCGGGCGAGTCGGCGAGTCGGTCGTGCTCGGTGACGACCCCGAGCTTGAGCTGCAGTCGTACGGCCATCGGGCCTCTCTAGATCAGGCGGGACGCGGATTATACGCGGCGACCCCCGGGCCGGACCTGCACCCGGAGCTCGCGCGCGCCGACCCCTCCGGGCGCCGCCGCGAAGGCCGACAAGAGCTCCGGACCCCGCATCCTGAGCTCCTGACCGACGATCGGCGCATCCGCTTCCACGACCAGCGCGAAGCCCTCCAGGCGCACGACCCGGCACGAGCCGGCGGCCGCCGGGACCCGCTCGGCAACGAGCGCTTCGAACGTGGCGATCGCCCGCGACAATCGCAGCTCCTCCTCGAGCCCGAGCGCTCGGGCGGCGTCCGGGATGAGCTCGCCGAGCCGGACCATCGGCCGGCGTCGCGGCGTCATCGCGGGGTCCCGCCGCTCAACCCGCCACGGAACCCGCTCGGCGCGGCTGCCTCGAGGAGTCGGGCGCCGCCCGGTCCGCCCTGGACCTCCCAGGCATGGGCGATTGCCCGCAGCTCGGGGTCGAGGTCATCCAGCGTGGTCGTGGTGATGAACGTCTGTGGCAGCGCGGCGATCCGCCGGACGAGGTGCGCACGTCGGTCGGGATCGAGCTCCGAGAAGACGTCGTCGAGCAGCAGGAGCGGCGGCCGACCATCGAGCGCGGTCAGGATGTCGAGCTCGGCCAGCTTGAGGGCGAGAATGGCGGTCCGTTGCTGACCCCTCGAGGCAAAGCTGGCGAGGTCACGTCCGGCCAGCTCGAAGACCAGGTCGTCGCGGTGCGGGCCGATCAGCGTCGAGCCATTCCAGACCTCCTTCTCGGCGGTTTCGGCCAGGCGACGGGCGAGGGCGTCGCGCGGCGATTCTCCGGGTTGCGGAGGGGCGTTGGTCGAGTAGGCGAGGGTGAGTCGCGCCTCGGCCGCCTCCTCAGGGGCGATCTCGGCGTGCGCCGCGGCCAGAGGCCCGGCGACCTCCTGGAGCAGCCGCCGGCGCTCGGCCACGATCGCCGCCCCCGAGTCGAGGAACGCGCCGTCCCAGAAACGCAGCTCGTCGCGGGACGCGCCTTCCTCGCGGATGGCCCGCAGCAGGCTGTTCCGCTGCTGAAGCGTCCGGCCATAGGTCGACAGCGCATCCGCGTAGGCGGGCGAGCTGGAGGAAGCCAGCTGGTCGATCACGGCACGCCGGAGCGACGGCGACCCGGCGATGAGGAGCATCTCCTCGGGCGCGAAGACGACGACCCGGAGCAGGCCGGCCAGGCCGGTCGCGCGTCTCGCCAGGCCGTTCACACGGATCCGCTTTCGACCGGCCGATCCCGTTGCGCCAGCCCGGACCACGGCAACCTCGACGAGGTCGGAGCCGACCTGGCCCTCCACCCGGGCGAGATCCGTCCCCCAGCGCACGAGCTCGCCGTCGGCACTCGTCCGATGCGAGCGACCCCAGGCGAGGAGGACCATCGCCTCGAGCAGGCTGGTCTTGCCGGCCGCGTTCGGGCCCCACACGATGTGCGGCCCCGGGCCGAAGGCCACCTCGAGGGATGCGTACCCCCGCAGATCGAGCAGGCTGATCTTCTCGAGCAGGTTCGTCCGACCCGGACAGCGCCAGGCCGACCTCCGGTTGCGCGGGGTTAGGAGGTGGTCCGGACAGGCATGACCACGTGGATGTAGCGATCGTCGCCGAGCGGCTTGAATACGCCTGGCGAGAGCGGGCCGTTCAGCTCGAGCGCGAACTGCTCGGCGGTCACGTTGGTCAGGACGTCGGCCAGGTAGCGGGCATTGAAGGCGATCGTGGTTCCGTCCCCTTCGACCGTTGCCTCGACCTGCCCGACATGGTCACCGACCTCGGCGCTGGCGCTGACCGTGATGCCGGGCTCGCCGTCGTTGCCGATCTGGAGCTTCACGATATTGGCCGACTCGTGTGCGATCAGGGCTGCCGGACGAACCGCTCGCAGGAGCTCTTCCCGGTCCAGGATGGCACGCGTTGTGTGGCTCTGGGGAACGACTTGCTGGTAGTTCGGGAACTGCCCGTCGATGAGGCGGCTGACCAGGTCGATCCCGTCGAGATGGAAGAGGACCTGGTTGCGGCCGCCGGCGAGCACGATCTCGACCGGGTCGTCGACGTCCGCGAGGACCCGCGCCAGCTCGTTGAGCGCGCGCGCCGGAATGACGACGCTGGTCTCCGGGACCGCGTCGAGGATCGGGATCGTCTTGACGGCGATCCGGTAGTTATCGGCCGCCGCCAGCGTCAGTTGGTCGCCCTCGAACCGCGCGAGGACACCCGTCAGGATGGGGCGAGCCTCATCGCTGGCCGCTGCGAACACGGTCTCCGCCAGGGCCCGTCGCAGGGCGTTCTGGGCAATCCTCGTCGTCGGGCGTTCACCAGCCGTGCCGATCGCCGGGAACTCGTCGGCATCGATCCCCTTGATGTGGGTCTCGAAGCGCCCGCAGCGCAGGTGCAGCGTGTCGCCGGCCTGCAGCGCAAGGTCGACCCGATCGCCAGCCGGCAGGGAGTTGACGAGGTCGGTCAGGAGCTTGGCCGGGACAGTCGTGGCACCGTCTGCCTCGATCTTGCCTGGGACCCAGTAGGTGATCCCGATCTCGAGGTTCGTCGCCGTCAGCTTGAGGCCGGCGTCCTCGGTCTTGAGCAGGACATTGGCGAGCACCGGCAGCGTGCTCCGATTGGAGACGGCGCGACTGACGACGGACAGGCCGCGCGCCAGGTTCTCCTGCATCACCGAGAGTTTCACGTTCGGGCTCACTCCACGCTGCGTCGGGGCCACGGGGTCGCGACCAGGGACGGCGGTCGGTCTGGGCTTCGGGTCATCGCGCCTGCGGACGGTCCCCGACCGGATCGTCCGTGGGGTCGTGGGTATCTTCTCCCTATCTTCTCACTCCGTCACCATCATCATCATGGTGTGGACTCGGTGGAGAGCCACGCTTGGCGGCTCGCAAACCAACCGTTGACGACGACGCCGGCGTGGTGGAGAGACGGGCTGGAGTGGTGCGCGGTGCAGGGGACGCTCGGTGGACGATCGTGACCCGGTGTATTGGCGATCGGTCCGATTCGCCTCGCTGATCCACGATCCAGCCCCGGTCGATTCGTCGATCGAGCCGGTGATGTCCACATCCGGTGCCGGTTCTCCACGGATTCGGGGCGCTTGTCCACACGAGGGCGGCGCATGGCTGCGGTTTTCGATCCGTCGAAGAAGGGCGCGGCCACCGGCCGGCACGGATCAGTCGGCGTAGATCAGCTCTCGGACCGCGGCAATCTCGCGGCGCAATTCGTCGTTGATCGCCACTTCCCTGGTGATCTTCTCGCAGGCGTGGAGGACCGTGGAATGGTCCCGGCCGCCGAGCTCCGCCCCGATCCGGAGCAATGACACGTCAGTCTCGGCGCGCATCAGGAACATCGCGATCTGGCGCGGAACGACGATCGCCTTGTCACGCTTCTGGCCCTGCAGGACATCCATCGGGACGCTGTAGTAATCCGAAACGACCTTGGCGATTCGTTCGGGCG
>JAXDKX010000417.1:0-2656 GCA_034666905.1 Chloroflexota bacterium
CAGCGCTGCGACGGATATCAACGATCTCGGGCAGATCGTCGGCCAGAGCGACACCAACGACATGACCGGCACTGCCAGACATGCAGTGCTGTGGAACGCGTTCGGCACACCGAGTGGCTCGCCCACGCCAACGCCGGTGTCCACGCCTGCAGGCACGCCGACGGCGAACTGCCAGCAAGTCGCAAGTTGCGCAACGGAGACGCCGACCCCGCTTGGGACATCGACGACCCCAACGGTGACAATCCCATCCTCGACCCCGACCCCGAGTCCGAGTCCAACCCCACCAACGGCGCCGACCCCGGCTGCAACACCGAGCCCGACCAGCGCGCCAGGTGGCGCGGTCGCTGGCGTGACCGGCGTGCCAGCTGGCGGCCCTCTGCCCGCTACGGATTCATTGCCTGGGACGGCCTCCGATCAATCTCATGATTCATGGGGAACGATCCTCGCGGCGACGGTGGACCTTTTCGTGGTGGCGCTGTTATGGCGTAGGTCCAGACGTAAGGCCGCCTGACTGGCTGAGGTTGTCGGAAGCCAGCGTCCAGCTCGTGTGACGGATCTGACGAGAGGACACCCAGACGTGCGGGTCGTGGAGGCCCCACGGGGGATCGGATCAGTCTGGCGGGCCACCGCGGCGGCCTTGGAGCGTCTTTTGTCCGACTTCCCGTGGATCAGGCCGAACTTCCACTGGTACGCCAGGTAGGCGAGCAAACGATCTTCAGGACCAAGGAAGGTGACCGATGAGCACCAACCCTGACCCCAGGACAGCGACCCGACTGGGCCGCGCCGTACGGGCCACGAGCGACGGCGCCGCCGTCAGGGCCGGACATCGCGAGGACCACCGCCAGAACAACTGGTTGCGCGACGTGATCCTGGGTGGCCAGGATGGCTTGGTCAACATCCTCGGGATCATCCTGGGCGTGATCGCCGGGGGTGGTTCGGACGTCGTACTCCTCGCGGCCGGCTTCGCCGCCGCGATCACCGAATCGATCTCGATGGCCGCCGTGGGCTATACGTCGTCGGTCTCGGAACGGGACTACTACGAGGCCGAGAAGGCGCGCGAGATGGCCGAGATCGGCACCATGCCTGAGGCCGAACGACAGGAGATCCGCGAGATCTACGCGGCCAAGGGCTTCACCGGGGATTTGCTGGATGGCGTCGTCGACACGATCACCGCCAACCGCGACATCTGGTTGACAACGATGATGGATGAGGAACTGCACCTGCAGCCCGTGGAGTCGCGCGATATCCTCCGAACGGCGGTCGTCATCGGGATCGCCACGCTCATCGGCCACCTGATCCCGCTGGCGCCGTTCCTGGTCCTGCCCCGCACGCCCGCGGTCGTCGTGGCGATTGCGCTGAGCGCCTTGGCATTGTTCGCCGTCGGCGCTTACACCGCAGTGACCCTCGTCGGGGACTGGCGAAGGAGCGGGCTGAAGTTCCTGGCGATTGGCCTCGGGGCCGCGGCTGTCGGTTTCCTCGTCGGTCGCCTGTTCGGCGCCGCAGGCGCCTGACGAACGGTTCGCTGCCTGCGCGCTAGCTGGGGGACACGCCGAAGAGATGTCCGGCGACGGCCGTTGCGGTTGTCATCGGGATCGACGGATAGGCGGCGCGAACGACGCAACCGTCGATCGTCATGTCGCGGCTGTCCATGACGAGCGCCGCCCCGATCTGGGCTGCGCGCATCCGATTGACCGGCCGAAGCACGATCGACAGCAGGCGCATGGCGGCTCGCGGGGTGTGCGTGATGCGACCGGAGCGACCACAGGTTGCCTCGACGATCTCGACGAGCTGGTCGAGTGTCAGGTTTTCGGGGCCGGGCACGTCGACGATCTGCCCACGCAATGACGGATCGACGATCGCCAGATCGACGAAGCGAGCCACATCGAACGCTGACACGAAATTGATCGGGTTCTGGCCTCGCCCGAAGACGATCGTCTTGCCGGTTTCCACGAGCGGCCCGCCGAGCAACCCGAGCCACGTCTCGAGGTATGCGGTCGGGCGGATGATCGTCCAGGCGACGCCGCTGGCCCGGACAGCCTCCTCGGCCGCGAACTTCGCCCGAAACAGCTCGATCGGGTGATCGGCGGACGCCTGGGCGACCGATAGCAAGACGCACTGCTCGACGCCTGCCCGCCCTGCGGCATCGGCCAGGACTCGGTTGCCCTCGACGTCGACCGCCCAGGTGCCGGCCGAAGAGGCGAAGCCGGTGATCGCCGAGACAACGACCCGGGCGCCTTCCACCGCTCGACGCGCATCGCCGGGTTTGGTCACGTCGCCGGCGACGAGCTCTACGCCGGGAAGCTTCCTGGTCGCCGCGTCCGCGTCGCGCGTCACCACCCGGACGCGCTCGCCACGCGCAACGAGGAGCGGGATGAGCAAGGGCCCAAGGGTGCCGGAAGCACCAGCCACGACGATCATCGGTCGGATCCGGGAGCGACGGCCTGCGCCACCGCGGCATCGATCCGCACATCGTCGTCGACGACCGGCTCCATGTAGAAGCGAGCCCAGGCGATCCGCCCGTCCTCGACGCCGGTGATCGTGGTCCCGCGCATCAGGTGTCGTGCACCGTCGCGTCGAGTGCCCGTCCACTCCCACTCCGCCCAGACGACGTTCCCATCGACCGCCTCTCGGACGAGCTCGGAGTGAAGGTCCGGCA
>JAXDKX010000418.1:0-3147 GCA_034666905.1 Chloroflexota bacterium
CCCGTTCGTCGCGCTGTGGAGCCGCCTCGAGGGTTTTCGTCCGGAGGAGCTGTCCGAGCTCATCGAGACCCGTCGCGCCGTTCGCGCCACCTCGATGATGCGCACCACGATCCACCTGATGACCGCCGAGGACTGGCTCGCACTGCGTCCGGTGCTCCAGACGGTTTCCGATCGCGGATTCATGACCGGCAGCCTGTTCGGGCGCAAGCTCGCGGGCCTCGACGTCGACGAGGTCGTCGCCGCGGGCCTGGCCTTGCTCGAGGAGAAGCCGCGGACCATCAGCGAGCTCTCGAGGCTCCTCGGAGAACGATGGCCGGACTTCGACGCGCCATCGCTGAGCTATGCGGTTCGATACCTCGTGCCGCTCGTCCAGATCACGCCCCGAGGGCTCTGGCGGAGGAGCGGCCAGCCGGTTCTCGCGACGGCGGAAACGTGGCTGGGTCGTTCAATCGGAAAGGACCCAACGCCCGACGCCCTGATCCTTCGGTACCTGGCCGCGTTCGGGCCGGCGACGGTGACCGACATCCAGACGTGGTGCTGGCTGACCCGCCTCGGCCCGATCGTCGAGCGACTTCGGCCGCAACTCCGGACGTTCCGCGACGAACGGGGCCGCGAGCTCTTCGACGTGCCGGATGGCTCGCTGCCAGATCCCGAGACGCCCGCGCCCCCGCGGTTCCTGCCCACCTACGACAACATCGCCCTCTCCCACAAGGACCGAACCCGGATCTACGGCGACCTCGGCAACTGGACCGTCGTGGGTGCCTCGGAGATCAACCGCGTGTTCGCCGGCGGCTCCGTCCTCGTCGATGGGTTCGTCGTGGGCGGCTGGCACATCGATCGCGAAGGCGACAAGGCCACGCTCGTCATCCTGCCGATCCGGCCGCTGCAGCCATCGGACCGCCCGGCACTCCTCGAGGAAGGCCAAGCGCTCCTGCGGTTCCTCGCGGCTGAGGCCGCAACATACGACATTCGATTCGGGTCGGTCGCCTAGGCGCCCACCTCGGGGGCAGCGGCGCGATCGTCGGGCTCGCCAGAGACGGCGGCATAGGCGCCGCTGAAGGTCGCCACGAGCACGCCGCCGCTGGTGATGGTGGCGTCGAGCTCGATCCGTGCCTGTCCGTGCCGTCCGAGGCCACGAGCGAATCGATCCCAGGCGGCGTCGCCCGGCGAGGCAGCCGTCGCAACGAATGTGCCCCGGATCGGCAGGAGGTACTCGGTCGCGCCTCGCTGGATCACGACCCGGGCGGCGATGCCGGTTTGCTGGACACGTAAGTGGGCGAGCGTCCAGGCGGCGAGGATCGCCAGGGAGGCGCAACTGCCGCCGAAGGCAGTGCTTCGGTGGTTGACGTTCGGCTCGAGCGGCGCGCTGAGGCTGACCTGTTCGAGGTCGGCATGCACGACGCCGATGCCCATCGCCCGCGAGATCGGGATGTGCTCGTGGAGGTAATCCTCCAGGGCAGCGCCGGTCAGGAGGGCTGGCACGCTTCGTTCCAGCTCTGCACGACCGGGTCGTCGTGTTCCCAGCCCAGCACCGAGATGGTGCCGGTGCTCAGTGCGAAGAGCCCACCCGACGCGGGCGGCAGACCGAGCCAGCGCGCGGCGAGGACGCGGAGCAGGTGTCCGTGCGCAAAGACAAGGACGTCCGAGCCGCCTCCGACCGATCGGGCCCGGGCGACGATTCGGTCGGCCCGGCTTGCGACTTGCTCGATGGTCTCGCCATTCGGCCAGGGCCCCCGCCAGATCGTCCAGCCGGGGTACTCGACGCGGATCTCCGTGCTCTGGCGGCCCTCGAACGAGCCGTAGTCCCATTCCATCAGGTCCGGGTCGGGAATCGCGACGTCACCGAACCCGGCGAGCGAGGCCGTTTCCGAGGCCCGCGAGAGGGGGCTCGTCAGGACGAGCCCAAACGCATGGCTGGCCAACCGGCGGCCCAGGGCCTGGGCCTGGTCGCGGCCGGCGTCGGTCAGCGGGACATCGGTGCGACCGGTGTGCCGGCCAAGGCGAGCCCATTCGGTCTCGCCGTGACGGACCAGCCAGAGCTCGGCTGGTCGACTGCCGCCCGACGGCGCTGGCCCGGTTGGCGGCTGCTCGGGTCCGGTGGCGGTCACGAGAGGCCGAGGCTTGTGTCTGGACGGACAATCTCGTCGGGCTGTGCGGCGAAGAACTGGCGGGCCTTCCAGCCGAGGAGCGAGGCGAGCGCGATGCCCGGGACCTGGGCAATGGCCGTGTTGTAGCGGTAGACCTGGTCGTTGTAGAGCTCCCGACGGTCCGCGATCATCGCCTCGAGTCGCTCGATCTCGTCTTGCAGGGACTGCACGTTGGCCTGTGACTTGAGGTCCGGATAGCGTTCGACGACCGCAAGGAGCGACCGAATGGCCGAGCTCGTGGCTTCGGACGTGACAGCCTGGGCAGGGATCGGCGCGGTGGGCGAGTAGGCGGCCCGGGCCTGGGTCACCTCGGAGAGGACGTCGCGCTCGAAGGCCATCACGCCACGGACGGCGGCGACCAGGTTCGGCAGCTGATCGTGGCGCTGTTTCAGCACCACGTCGATGTTCGACCACGCCTTGTCGATGCGTTGTCGTAGTCCCACGATTGCGTTGTAGCTTGCTAACAGGATGAACCCGGCAATCGCGGCCACCAGGACCAGCCCGAACAGCACGGCCAGCGCCGGGAGGTTCACAGCCCGAACCACCCGCCCAGGGAGACGGCCAGCACGAGCGCGGACGCGATCGCGACGACCGCCCCGACGAGCCCGATGGCGAAGCGTGACTCACCTCGACCAACGACTGCGGCCGGGGTCCCATAGGCGATCAGGAGCGGGACCTCGTCGGATGATGCGAGGACCAGGGTCTCGGGCGCGATCTCGAATCGGCGGTCCGCGAGCGCCGCGGCCTCGGCGGTCGCAAGCGGCAGCGGGTTCGCGGCAGGGTCGATGTGCGGGGCCGTTACCGGATGGCCAATCCCGAAGCCCGGGATCGCGGCGTTGCCCCAGGCGGTCTCCGGGTCGTCCGACAGGGTGTCGGCGGCTTTGGCCGCCGCGATGTCCGCGGCGATCTCCGGATCGGTTTCGAACTCGCCAGGCCCAATGCCGACGTCCGATCCAGCTGGATCGGCCAGATCGCGGAACGGAAGCGCGCGTCCGACGAT
>JAXDKX010000419.1:0-2805 GCA_034666905.1 Chloroflexota bacterium
GTCACCTCGACGCTCACCGACGCGAACTTCCTGGTGACTCGCGGGGGCTCGGTTTCGAGTGGCCCGGTCTATCGGACCAAGCTCTACAACAACACGGTGTATCTGAGCGGTTCGCAGAGCTACGCCATCCAGTGCACCGCTGGTTGCAACTCGGGCATCCTGACCTTCAAGAACAATATTGTCTGGGCTCAAGACCGAATCGGTTACGCGGACAACGGCTTCGACGAGAGCAACAACATCTACTGGAAATCCGATGGAGCACCGAAGGTCTACTTCCCGATCTCGTCGACCTCGAAGAAGGTCGACCCGCGATTCGTGAACCTCGGAGCGGGCGACTTCCACCTGGCCTCGGGCAGCCCCGCAGTCGATACCGCCTCGACGGCCGCATTGGCCCTGGGCTTCAATCGAGACCTCGACGGCTCGGCCGTGCCGCAAGGCGCGCTGCCCGACGTAGGGGCCTATGAGCGCCTGACCGGCACCGCGCCGGCCCCGACGCCCACTCCGCCCCCGGCGCCCATCCCGCCGCCGGGATCCCTGACCGGCGTTTCCGATGGCTTCCAGCGAACCGTGTCCAATGGTTGGGGGAGTGCGGGCACTGGTGGGTCGTACACGCTCCTCGGCACGACCTCTGATTTTGGCGTCAACGGTTCCGCGGGCACGATGCTGGTCGGTCAAGGTGTGACGCACGCGGCGACGCTCACCTCCGTCGCCATGCAGGACGTCAGGTCGACCATCCGCCTGAAGGTGGACCGCCTCGCCAGTGGAGGTGGGACCTATGCCTACCTCCTCGCGCGCCAGACCAGCGATCTCAGGAACGGCTACAAGGTAAAGGTCCGGCTCACCAGCGATCGGGGCATATCCCTCCAGGCGAGCCGTGTCGTCGGCGGATCCGAAACCCTGTTCGGCAGCGAGACCTCGGCAGGATTCGCTTACTCGGCCAACGCCTACATCTGGCTGAAAGTTGAGGTAACCGGCGTCAACCCGACCACGATTCGCGCCAAGGCCTGGCCCGACGGGCAGGCAGAACCAGGCACCTGGTCAACGGTGGCCACCGATTCGACGGCCGCCCTTCAACTGGCCGGCAACGCCGGACTGCGTGCCTATACGTCCAGCTCGGCGAGCAGCTCGACGACCGTGACGTTCGACGACTGGCAAGCGACCCAGTAAGCGGTCGTTCGACGATTCGGAATCCCTCGGGTCGAGCGTTCACTTCGGAACGCCGAGACCCGAGGGACCGGTCCCAGCGCCCAATGCCTGAGCCCGGACCGATTCACCGCCTACCTGGTATATGGTTCCGGCGAACACTCACACAGGGGCCTCGCGCATCGCCGAGTCGACTGACCAGGGGCCAGCGATCGGGCAGATCAAGCGTCGATCGCGTGCGACAGTCGAAGGAGATTCGTTGGCTCAGCCCGGCCCGGCCATGCCCGAGCGCCCATCCGACCCCGCCGTGACCGACCGCCTGTACGTGGTCGGCGGCCAGCAGCGTGAGCTCCGGCCGATGAGCGCCGCCGGCCAGGACTGGTACGAGTACCAGAAGGGCATCCTGCTCGAGATCGACGCCGGATCGGGCAGCGGACACGTGGTCCTCGAGTACGTCTCACCACCGGAGGTGAGCCCGCCGGTCAACCCGGCCATCCTGTTCAAGAGCGGAACGCTCGTGAACGACACGATGTACCTGTGCACCCAGACGGAGATCATCCTCCTGCGCGTCCCCGGCCTCGAGCGCATCGCCTACCTGTCGCTGCCCATGTTCAACGTCCTGCATCACGTCCGGCCAACACCCGGGGGCAACCTGCTGGTGGCCGACACCGGGCTGGACATGGTCCTGGAGGTCGGCCTCGATGGGACGGTAGTCCAGGAGTGGAACGTCCTGGGCGAGGATCCATGGACGCGCTTTTCGCGTGATGTCGACTATCGACGCATCGCCACCACGAAGCCGCACCTGGCGCACCCGAACCACGTTTTCTACATCGGCGAGGAACCATGGGCGACGCGCTTCGAGCAGCGCGACGCGGTCTCGCTGACCGATCCCGGGCGGCGCATCGACATCGGCCTGGAACGCCTGCACGATGGTGTCGTTCACGAGGGCCGCGTCTATTTCACGACCGTGGATGGGAAGATCGTCATCGCGGACACGGCCACCTTGAAGGTGATCGAGGTCGTGGATCTCAATGCCTTCCATCCGGCCGATACCCGGCTCGGCTGGTGTCGCGGCATCCTCCTGGACGGTCGGCGAATCTGGGTCGGGTTCTCGCGCATCCGCCCGACGAAGATCCGCGAGAACGTCGGCTGGGTTCTGCACGGCTTTCGCCGCGACTTCGGGACGCATCTCGCCTGTTACGACCTCGATGCCCGCCGCCTGATCGCCGAGGTTCCGCTGGAGGAGCTCGGCATGAGCGCGGTCTTCAGCGTCTTCGCGGCGCCCGACCAGGGGAACTGACCGAGGGCACGACTCAGGCGCTGGCCTCGACCTGGGCTCGCAGCCCGTCGGCGAGCGCCACCCGCGGCTGCCAGCCCAGGATCTCCCTGGCCCGGCTCAGGTCCGCACCGGTGTCGCGGACATCCCCGGCTTGCAGCGGGAGCCGCCGAACGTCGAGCGGTTTGCCGAGGATCTCGCCCAGGGCGTGGAGCACGTCCAGGACGGTTGCCCGGGATCCGCCACCGACATTGAAGATCCGGGCGCCCGCGTCCGGGACGGTCCCTGCGCGAATGGTGGCGTCGACCGCGTCCGACACATAGGTGAAGTCGCGCGACTGCTCGCCATCGCCATAGAGCTCGATGGGCTCGCCGCGACGAGCCGCC
>JAXDKX010000420.1:0-5176 GCA_034666905.1 Chloroflexota bacterium
TCACCCGAACCCGACCGACCCCGCTGCACGAGCAGATCCGACAGGTCATCGACGGCCAGATCGTGAGCGGGCAGCTTCCGCCGGGCACCAGGCTTCCGACCGAGCACGAATACGCGGCGCAGTACGGCGTGAGCCTCGCGCCGGTCCGGCAGGCGCTCCTCGCGCTGGCCGGCGCCGGCCGCGTGGTCAGGGTCAAGGGCCGTGGAACCTTCGTCCGTGCCTCGAAGATCGAGGAGTCGATCAGCCTCCTTTCGAGCTTCACCGACAACCTTCGCGCCCGCGGCATCCCGTTCCAGATCGAATTGCTGAACCAGGCGCGGGTGCGCGCCGATGCACCGATTGCCCGGGCGCTCGATCTGCGCCTCAGCGGCCCGGTGATCCGCATCCGGCGCCTGGCCCTGCTTCGCGACGAGCCGGCCGCGATCCTCGACTCCTATCTCGTCGCGGACCGCTTCAAGGGCCTGCTCGCGATCGACGGGTTCGGCGACGGCCGGTCGCTCTACGGGACGCTCGAGACGAATTTCGGGACTCGGCTGGGGCGCGCCGAGAACACGCTCGAGGTCGTGCGGCTCGACGATGAACGCGCCGACCTCCTCCAGGTACCGACGGGCTCACCGGCCCTCGAGATGCGATCGGTCACCCAGGACACCGACGGCCACCCGATCGAGGTCGCCTGGGTCACCTACCGCGCGGATCGCTTCACCTTCACGTTCAGCGCCCAGGGGTCGCGGAGCGCCCAGTGACGACGGACCTCGCCGCCATCGGGATCATGCGCGAGGAGATCGCGACGATCCCGGGCGTCATCGCCGACCAGATCGCGCACCTCCGGCCGCGCCTGCGGGAGATCGCACAGGAGGCCGCCGCCGACGACGTCCAGGACGTCGTCCTCACCGGATGTGGTGACTCCCACTTCGCCGGGATCGCGACGCGGCTCGCGTTCGCTCGTGACGCCGGCGTCCGCTGCGCCGCGACCGAGGCGCTGGAGCTCGCCCGCTATGACGTTCGCTTCGTCGCCGTGTCGCCGCGTCCGCTCCTCGTCGCCGTCTCGTACAGCGGCGAAGTGGGGCGGACGATCGAGGCCGCTGCGACGGCCGAGCGGTTCGGGTGGCGCACGGTTGCGCTGACCGGAACGGCGGAGGGCCGCCTGGCGAAGGCCGTTGGCGAGCCGGTGCTGATGCGCGTCCCGACGCTGGGGTTCTCCCCCGGAACGAGCACGTACGTCGCGATGGTCACGGCCCTCCTCGTGCTCGCCGCCGAGATCGCCCGGGCCCGAGGCCGCGCGAGCCAGGCGGATGCCCTAGACCAGGCCCTCGCTGCCGCCCCCGACCTCGCGGCCCGAACGCTCGAGATGGCCGAGGCCCCCGCACGCGTAGCGGCGGAGCTGATCGCCGCTTCGCCGATCTCCACCTTCATCGGGGCCGGTCCGTCGAGGGCAACAGCCGCGTTCGGTGCCGCCAAGCTGTTCGAGGGGCCGCAGCGGTATGGCGTGGTACAGGACCTCGAGGAGTGGGCGCACGAGCAGTACTTCATCAGCGGCCCCACGACGCCCATCGTCGTCGTCGCACCGACTGGCGCGTCGCGAGATCGCGCCGCCGAGCTCCTCGCCGAGATGGCCTTCGTCCACGCCCCGACGATCGTCGTGAGCGATCTCATCGATGACCGGGCGGCCACGCTGGCCACCATCCGCCTCCCGGTCGCACCCGGCCTGGACGAGGCCGTCTCGCCGCTCCTGAGCTGCCTGCCGCTGGCGCAGGTCGGGTTCTTCGTCTCCGAAGCGCTTGTTGCGCGGTCATATGGGTTCCCCTCCGAGGCCCATCGCGTCGAGCATTACGAGACCATTCATCGAGACACGCGGGGCGAGCCGGCCTAGGCTGGTCGAGACAACACAAGGAGCGGCGATGGCACACGATCCGCATCCGCCTGGCCCCCGTGGGCTTGTCTCGCTCGAGGCGGCACAGGCCGCCATCGAAACTGTGCTCGCCGAGGCGATGGCCCGCGGCGTCGGCGTGGTCGTCGCCGTCGCGGCGCCGTCAGGAGACCTGGTCGCGCTCGTCCGCATGGATGGCGTGCCGCCGCTCGCCGCCGAATCCGCCATGCGCAAGTGCCGCACGGTCGCCCTGACCTGGCGCTCGACCGCCTCGTTCGCGGCATCGCTGAAGGGGGACCTCGAAACCGAACCGGAGTTCTTCCACGGGATGCATCACGTGCGCGAGCTGATGACCGTCGGCGGCGGTGTGCCGATCCTTGTCGACGGCCGGATGGCCGGGGCGGTCGCCGTCTCCGGAGCCTCGACCGATGACGACATCGCGCTCGCAGAACTGGCGGCGAAGACCGCCGTGGCCCAGCTGTCGACGCCGTAGTGGGCCGCCATTGACATCGTCTCTATCGTCATAATCTCATAAGGTATTCGAGCCCAGCCTCGCGCGGAGGGACGCGTCGCCGGTCAGCGTCGGGAGCTGCATGGGAGGTCGGTCATGACAGGGGACTCGATGGACACGATCAATGCCGCTGGCGGAGCGGGATCGGGCCTGTTCCTGCGCAAGGCGACCGGGCTGGTGCGGGATGTCTCGGCGACCGATGCGTTCCTGCTGAACGCCGTCGGGATGAACGTCGGGCTCGGCGCCCTGTTCATGCTCCAACAGGCTCCCGCGTTCTTCCCCAACGGGAACATGGTCATCGCCGCCGTCATCGGCACGCTGATCATGGCGTTCTCGATCCAATGGGTGTACAGCGAGTTCTCGGCAGCGATGCCCCGCTCCGGCGGCGATTACGTCTTCACGTCGCGGGCCATTCACCCGTTCATCGGCTGGATCCTTGGCTGGAACCAGGCGATCTGGCTGATCTTCTTCTGGATCGGATTCAACGCCTGGGCACTTGCCCAGTTCACGCTGCCACCGACCCTCCAGGTGCTCGCCCAAACCACCGGCATCACGGCCTTTGCCGATGCCGGAACGGCGATTGCCACGCCCCTCTGGACGTTCATCGTCGGCTCGATCGTGAACGTGTTCTTTGCGTACCTCGTCCTGACGCGCAAGTTCTGGGGGTGGCAGCGGGTCACGATCATCTTCGCCTTCGCCGCGGTCCTGATCCCGGCCATCCTCATCCTCGTCAACGGCTCGGCGGGGCTCAAGACCGCCTGGGACACCTTCGTCGGTGGCCAGGGCGCCGGGTTGAAGTTCGACGAGATCGTGCCCAAGGCACAGGAGCTCGGCTACACGCCGCCATCGGGCGGGTTCGACCTCAGCAGCACGCTCCTCATGCTTCCGTGGGTCTTCTTCGTCGTCGGGTTCGGCGTCGGGCCGGCACAGATCGGCGGCGAGATCAAGCGAGCCGGTCGATCGATGTGGTACGCGCTCTTCGGCTCGACCCTGCTCAACGGCCTGGCGCTGGCGCTCGTCCTGTGGCTCGTGGTGACCGGCATCGGCGAGCAGTGGATCGGCTCGCTGGGCTTCCTGGCGACCAACCACGCCAGTGACCTGGGGGTCCCGGCCGGCATCAACTTCCTCGGCTCGATCCTCGGTGGCAACATCATCATCCAGCTGGTCATCTTCCTCGGCTTCGTCGCATGGGCCCTCAACGGGACCCCGGCGTCGGAGCTCCAGGCAACCCGTTACATGCTCGCCGCCTCGCTCGATCGGATGGTCCCGAGCGCGCTCGGGGAGGTCGACGAGAAGACCCACAGCCCGCGCAACGCGATCATTCTGTGCACGATCGCGGGCGAGCTGTCGATCCTCGGCCTGATCGCGATCCCGCAGGCGAGCCTGCTCGGCGCCCTCATGGCCCAGATCATTGCCTACATCATCGTGGCGGTCGCGGGGATCGTGTTCCCGTACCGCATGAAGGACGTGTGGCAGGCCGGCGGCGGCCGCACCCTTGCCGGGATTCCCTCGATCGCGATCGCGGGCGTCTTCGCCGTCATCGTGCTCGGTGGGCAGCTCCTGCTGTTCATCACCAACAACGACATCAACTCGTTCTTCGGTGTCACCCGCGACATCTCGCTGATGGTCGCGGGCGTCGTCATCGGGACGGGCGTGCTGTGGTACCTCGGCGCGTGGTTCTACAACCGCGGTCGGGGCATCGATACCAACCTCGTCTATCGAGCGATCCCGCCTGACTGACCCGTCTTCGACCCCGCGCGCACGGGTGCCTGACCGCGCAGATCCCCGCGACGAGCCGTGGATCCGCGCGTTGCCGGACGCTGTCCGGGCGCCGGTCATGGCCTACGCGGACCCGCACCCGCCGGGCGCGAGGGCGAGGGCTCAGCTCGCCGCCCAGGCGCTGATCGAGCTCGTCGGGAGTTGGGCGGAAGGGGCCGCGGGCGGGCGAGGCGGGTCGGTCGGCGGCGGCGGCGCGGGCGGGCGCGCGGGCCGAGGAGAGTCGGTCGGCGCCGCCGGCAGCGCGGGCGGCCTCGCCGAAGCCGTCCAGGATCTGGTCGGTCATCTCCATACGGTCGGCCAGACCACGCTGCACCAGCCGGGCGTGACCAACATGATCGAGGCAGTCCTCGGCGGCGGCCTCGACGGCGATCCGTCGACAGTTGCGGCTCGCATGCGCGAGCGCTACGAGTCGATCACGGCGACGATGGCCGCGGCCTCCGAGACCATGGCCGTGGCGGGGAGCGCGCTCCTGCGCGACGGAGACACGATCCTCGTCCACGACTTCGCCGACCGGTCGACCCAGGCGGTCGTTCGCCAGGCGGCCACCGACGGCAAGCATCTGACGGTCGTAGCTACGGCCTGCCGATCGCGCCGGACGGACGGGATCCGCGTGGCGCGGGAATCGGTCGCTGTCGGTCACGAGGCGATCGTCGTCACGGACGCCGGTGTCGGTTGGGCAGTGTCGACGATGGACCTGCGGCTCTGCCTCATCGGAGCCGACGCGATCCTGCCCGACGGCACGGTCCTGACGAGTCCGGGCGCCCTGACGATCGCGTTGGCGGGCCAGTGGCGCGGGATCCCGGTCTTCGCGGTCACGGACCTTTGGAAGATCATGGTCAGTGTGTCGCCGGAGCTGGTCGCGCTTAACGAGGTCGAGGATCCTGACGGCGTACCCGAAGCGCTCGAGTGGGCGGCGGCCGGGTATGGGTACAGAAATCCCTTGATCGATGTGGTCCCGGGCGAGACACTCCGAGGCTTGATCACGGAAGCGGGCGTCATCGCGCCCTCAATCGCCGGGG
>JAXDKX010000421.1:0-4448 GCA_034666905.1 Chloroflexota bacterium
CGATCACCTCGAGGGCACCCGCCCGATCCTGGTCTACCGGGTCGCAGACCTCCCGGCGGAGCTTGCCGAGCTGGAGGCGCGAGGCCTGAAGCCCGATCGGTCGCTCGAGATCCCGCAGGGACCGTGCAGCTCGTTCCGGACGGCCGGCGGCCATCGATTCGCCCTCTACCAGCTGGTCCGCCCGGCCGTCATCAAGCATTTCGAGGGCCGGCGGGACTTCTAAGGGGAGCCCCGGGCGGCGCGAAGGCCCGCGCCCCGGCCCGCGCCCCGGCCCCCGCGGCGCCGGGCCCCGCGCCGCGCCGGGCACAAAAGGAAGCCGGCCGGTTCCCCCAGGAACTCGGCCGGCCGTTCGTTGTTGGCGACTGATGTCCGTCGTCGGCGTGCAACTCCGGACACGATCACCGTACGTCCGCGCGCGCGACAGGAAGGCTGTCCGTTCTCGGCCGCGCGTGCCAACGGCATTGCAAAGGCATAACAGTCACGAGGGAACGCGTCCCCTGAGGAAACGCGAACCCCTCGCCGGCGATTCCCTACGGCAGAAGCGGCAAGCGCGTGATCCAGTAGGGCGTGGTCGGCGTCGGGGTCGTTGTAAATCGAGCGTTCACGACCCAGAGCTTGTCGAGAGCGAAGGTCGCCGTGGTCGGCACGTCCAGGTTGCCGGCCGAGGTGATCTCGCCAACGAGCGACGCACTCAGGAGATCGCTTCCGAGGTTCAATACAGCGACTCGGTTGTCGACGTTCCGCACGACGTAGAGCATGCCGTTGTGCTGGGCCAGGCCGTCACCATTGGCGACGCTGTAGCCGGCGGTGTCGATCGCCTTCGTGGCGCCGGTCGTTCGGTCGATGCGGAAGAGCTTGCCGGTGTTCGACTGGACGATGATCAGCCAGCCGTCCCGGGCAACGATCCCGTTGGCGTTGAAGCCCGTCCCCACGACGTAGTCACCGGTCAGCGGGAGCAGCCTGGCCTTCGACGGTGCCGGAAGGCCGCCACCCTGTCGGAGCGGCACGACCGCGAGCTGCTGGTTGTTCGAATCGGTGGCGTACACCGCGTTGTTGGTGATCACCAGGTCGTTGATGAACCCCGCCGTCGGGAAGGTGTAGGTCTGGAGAAGGCGACCAGTCACGGCGTTGTACACGCGGATGGTGTGGTTGTTCGCGCCAGCGACCCAGAGTCGGCGCTGCCGATCGATATGGATCCCGGCCGCCGCTTGGCCGGTGACGCCCGCGACGAGGATCCGGCCCTGGCCGGTCCGGGCGCTCCCTCGCCAGATGGCCCCGTCAGCAAGCGATCCGACATAGAGCCGACCGTGGAAGCCCGACGTAATGCCCTCCGGCTGGAAACCGTTCGGCAGGTCGATCCGGGTTGGGAGCGAAGTCGTGCCGGCGACAGGCGCAATGGCCAGCGTGAGGGCCACCATCAGTCCGAGAGCGAACGCGAATCGAAGCTTCATGTTGCCTTGCCTCCTGGCCTTGTCCCCGGCGAACGTTCCTGGCGGACGCGGTGGCACCAGTTGTGGGTGCCACTGCAGGGAGGAATGAGGGCGACGGATGGTCGGCCTTCGAGAGGATCCGTCACCGGGCCGGGCCCCCCTCCCGAAGACCCGGGTGGGCCGACCAGGTCCCCGCACTCGTCGCAGGAGCACGACGTGGCGCGGAGCCGGGTGCATCTTCCACGTTGCACTGGCCGCCTCGGCTATCAGGAACGCTCAGACGCATTACAGGCGGCTTGCAGCGCCTTGTCGTGTTCCCGGCCCGGGAACACCCCCTTCATCCATCACCCTTGGGTGATATGTATTTCCCAAGGGACATTGCCGAGGGGAGGTGCCGAGGCGAGGCCGTCCTCGCGCGCGGGCTGCCGCTCGGCGCCCAGCCTCGACCCCGACGGCGTCCACTGTGCGGGCCGCCGCGCCCGGCGAAGCCCCGCGCTACGCCCCCGGCTCGACCCAGCCGAGCGTTCGTTCAACGCCCTTGTGCCAGCGCGCGAGCCCGGCGGCTCGGGTCGTCTCGTCCATCGACGGCTCCCAGCGCCGACCGGCTCGATCCATCGAGCGCAACTCGGCCAGGCCGCTCCAGAACCCGACCGCAAGCCCGGCGGCATACGCGGCGCCAAGCGCGGTGATCTCGGCGATCGGGGCAGCGACGACGGGCGTGCCCAGGATGTCCGCCTGGAATTGCATCAGGAGATCATTCCGGATCATTCCGCCGTCCACCCGCAGCTCCCCGGGGAGTGCCGCTCCAAGGTCAGCGGCCATCGCCTCGCCGAGGTCGTAGACCTGGTAGGCGGTCGATTCGAGCGCGGCCCGCGCGATGTTGCCGCGCGAGGCATAGGCCGTGAGGCCCGCGATCACGCCTCGGGCGTCGCTCCGCCAGTGCGGCGCAAACAGCCCCGAGAACGCCGGCACGAAGACCACGTCGCCGCTGTCGGGTACGGACCTGGCGAGCTTCTCGACTTCGGAGGCGTCGCCGATGATCCCGAGATTGTCGCGCAACCAACCGATCAGCGACCCCGCCACCGCGACGGAGCCTTCGAGGGCGTACGTCGCCGGCGCGGTGCCCAGCCGGGCGGCAACCGTCGTGATCAGGCCGTGGGTCGAGGCGACCGGGCGCTCGCCGGTGTGCATAAGCATGAAACAGCCCGTGCCATAGGTGCACTTGATCTGGCCGGGTTCGAAGCACGTCTGGCCGAAGAGCGCCGCGTGCTGGTCGCCGAGGTCGCCCGCGATCGGCACGCCAGCCAGGTCCCCCACGCCGTCCCCGTAGACCTCCGACGAGGACCGGATCTCGGGGAGCATTGCCGCGGGCACGTTGACGGCCGCGAGCAAGTCAGGGTCCCACGCGAGGGTTTCGAGGTTCATGAGCATCGTGCGCGAGGCGTTCGTGACGTCGGTCACGTGAACGCCGCCATTCGTACCGCCGGTCAGGTGCCAGATCAGCCAGCTGTCGATGGTGCCGAAGAGGAGCTCACCTCGCTCGGCGGCAGGTCGACGGTCGCGGGCCTCGGCGGGCGTCCCCGAATCGAGGATCCAGGCCAGCTTGAGGGCCGACGAGTAGGTCGAGATCGGGAGGCCGGTCTGGGGCCGGAACCGGTCGGGGCCGACGGCAGCACCGCCACCGGCCGCCAGCCGCACCCCGGCGTCCGCCGTTCGGGTGTCCTGCCAGACGATCGCGTTGGCGATCGGGCGGCCGGTCCGCCGCGACCAGACCACGGTCGTCTCGCGCTGGTTGCTGATCCCGACCGCCGCCAGCGCCCGCGCATCCGCGCCCACGTCGCGGAGTGCGACGCGGACGCAGGTCCGGACTCGCTCGAGAATCTCGTCTGCGTCGTGCTCGACCCAGCCGGGCCGCGGCGTGATCTGGGCGTGCTCGAGCTGGTGGCTGGCGACCGGTTGCCCTGCGTGATCGAACAGGATGCAGCGACTGCTCGTCGTCCCCTGGTCGATCGCGGCGACGAGCGACCGCGGCACGAAGGCCGCCGTCATCGAGGCAGCGCCACTAGTGGCTCAGCGGATCAATCCAGAAGATCCTGATCAGCTCGCTCAGGACCGTATAGATGAGCGGCGCGCTCGCGATCAGGACGGCTCGTCCGAAGGCGACCGTATCGGCGAACGGCCAGGTCGTCATCTCCTCAACGGTCTTGCGCAGCGGAATCAGCGTCCCCGTCCGCTCGGCCAGGCCGGGCTGCTGCGGCGAATCGATCGAGGCACGGCTGACGTCCTCGTAGACCTGGCCGATCCGGGCACTGAGGTCAGCCAGCACGGCCTCCTTGGCCTCGGACATCTGGCGATGGATGCCGCGCAAGGGCAGGAGCAGGACGAGCAGGCTCGACACGGCCGCGAGCAGGAGGACGGTCCAGCTGAGCCAGGTGCTCGGCTCGCCGAGCCCGAGCAGCAGGATGACGATGATCCCGGCCGGGGCCAGCGCGCCCGCGAGGGCAATATTGCCGAACGGGAAGAGGTTCGCGGTGTCGAACACGTCGACGTCGAGCGGCTGGCGGGTCAACTCCCCGAGTGCACGCGCGAGGCGCACCGTGAGATAGACGAGGCTGAGCACCGCCCAGCCGATCACGGTGTATCCGGCGAGGACCAGCAGCGCGTCCCCTGCGCTGGACGGCAGGTAGACCTGCAGGTGCGTGACCGGATCGTCGGTCACCAAGGACAACCCGAGGAGCGGGAAGAGGGCAATCACGATCAGCGCGGAAACCGCGAGCAGGGCCACGTTCACCGCGATCCCCGGGTGTTCGAGCCGGCGGGCGAAGCCACGGAAGGTCGCGGCATCGATCCGCATCACGCGTTCGAGCGACGGCAGCGAGCGGCGGACCGTTCGATCCACCACCCGCGAGATGACCAGCAAGTAGAGCACGGCCACGATCAGCGTCCAGCGGCGTGCGAAGAAGATCGGCGGCAGCATCTGGAGTGGCGGGCTGTCGGCCACGTCTTCCGCGAACTGGC
>JAXDKX010000422.1:0-5136 GCA_034666905.1 Chloroflexota bacterium
GTCGAGCGCTCCGCGCGCATCCTCGACGTCGACATCGATGCCGGCGCTGCCGTCGCCATCGCCCGGCGGGGCAGGGGAACGCCCCGCATCGTGAACCGCCTCCTCAAGCGTGTCCGCGACCACGCCGAGGTCCACGGGGACGGGCGCGTGAACGAAGCGACCGCCCGGGAGGCCATGCGCCTCCTCGAGATCGACGACGAGGGCCTCGATTCCACCGACCGCAAGCTCCTGGCGGCGATCATCCAGAAGTTCGCGTCGGGGCCGGTCGGCGTGGCCGCCCTCGCCGCCGTCCTTTCCGAGGAGACCGAGACGATCGAGGACGTCTACGAGCCATTCCTGCTGCGTCTCGGCTTCATCGACCGGACGCCGTCGGGCCGGATCGCCACGGACCTCGCCCGCGCGCATCTGTCCGGCCTTGGGTACGAGATCCCGCCCCCACGGCGAGCGGAAGCCGGGATGCCAAGCCTGTGGGACGAGCCGGCATCGCCGGACGCGTGAGCGCCTCGTACGTCGGGAAGGCGTCGCGATTCGAGTTGACGGATCCAGCATCTGTCGACGGGTCGACCCGGGCTCGATCCGGGCGATTGACGCTGCCCCATGGCGTCGTCGAAACACCCCAGTTCATGCCGGTCGGCACGAACGCGACGGTCAAGGCGCTCACCCCGGACGATCTCCGCGACGTCGGCGCTTCGATCATCCTGTCGAACACCTACCATCTCTACCTGCGCCCGGGCCATCAGCGGATCGAGCGCCTGGGCGGCCTGCACCGCTTCATGGACTGGGACCGGCCGATCCTGACCGACTCGGGCGGCTTCCAGGTCGTGTCGCTCGGCGATCTGCGGGTGGTGGACGACGACGGGGTCACGTTCCGGAGCCATCTCGACGGCTCCGTCCATCGGTTCACCCCCGAGATCGCCATCGGCGTTCAGGAGGCGCTCGGCTCGGATGTGGCCGTTGCCTTCGACCAGCCGGTCTTCCCGAGCTCGTCGCGTGCGGTCGTGGCCGACGCGACGGACCGCACCCACCGCTGGGCCGAGCGCTCGCTGGCGGCGCATGGGCGTCCCGACCAGGCGATCTTCGGGATCGTGCAGGGCGGGCTGGAACCGGACCTGCGGGCGGCATCCACCGCCTTCATCGCGGGTCTGCCATTCGACGGGATCTGCGTGGGCGGACTGGCCGGCGACGAGACCGCGGAGCAGCGCGAAACGGCCCTGGAGATCGTGGTGGACGGGCTCATCGACGACCCGCGGCCGCGGTACCTCATGGGTCTCGGTTCGCCGGCCGACCTGCTCGAGGCCGTGCATCGGGGGATCGACCTGTTCGACTCCGTGTTGCCCGCGAGAGTGGCGCGGAACGGCCAGCTGTGGATCCCGGGCGGGCGCCTGAACATCCGCAACCAGCGCCACCTCGACGACCCGGCACCGGTCCAGGCTGACTGCCCATGCCTGTGCTGCCGGCGCTTCTCGCGAGCCTACCTGGCCCATCTCTTCCGGGCCAATGAGCTCCTCGCGTACCGTCTCGCGACTTGTCACAACCTGACCTTCACCCTAGACTTCATGACCAGGATCCGAGCCGCCATTCGGGCCGGAACCTTCCCCTCCGCGATGGCCGAATTGCGGGTCCGCGCGGGCCGGGTGAGTGGCGGCGAAGGCGCTGTGATGTCGGCGTGAAGCGCCGCTCGGTAACGTTCAGCAGGACGCGGAGGCGAAGCGATGGGCTCGCGAGATCGACCGGGCAAAGAGGCCAAGAAGAAGCCGAAGGCCAAGCAGGCGCAGCCCAGCTTGTCGCCGCTCGCGGAACCGCCCCGCAACGTCGAGGTGATCCGCAAGCCACGCAAGGAGAAGCCGGTCGTCGAAGACGACACGGAGGAAGGCTGATCGACCGGCGGACGCCATCATCGTCCGCTCCGGCGAGCGGTCCACTGGATCGAATGAGGAGCGTGACGGACAGATGGCGATGACCGACGAGCGAAGCGCGGAGCGGACGGCGGAACGAGCCCTCGCCGAACGAGGCAAGGCCGTCGATGCCGCGCTGGCGACGATCGAGAAGCAGTTCGGGCGCGGCGCGATCATGAAGCTCGGATCGCGCGAGAAGCTCAACATCGACACGATCCCGACGGGGTCGATCGCGCTGGACCTCGCCCTTGGCGTCGGCGGCATCCCGCGAGGCCGGATCAGCGAGATCTTCGGGCCCGAGTCATCGGGCAAGACGACCGTCTGTCAGCACGTCATCGCCGAAGCCCAGGCCCGCGGCGGGGTCGCTGCCTTCATCGACGTGGAGCACGCGCTCGATCCCGCCTACGCGCGGGCCTGCGGCGTCAACGTCGATGAGCTCCTGGTCAGCCAGCCCGACACCGGAGAGCAGGCGCTCGAGATCACCGAGACCCTGATCCGCTCCGGTGGCATCGACATCGTGGTCGTGGATTCGGTGGCCGCGCTCGTGCCGCGGGCGGAGATCGAGGGCGAGATGGGCGACTCGTTCGTCGGTATCCAGGCCCGGCTGATGAGCCAGGCTCTGCGCAAGCTGACGGGCGCCGTGTCGCGCTCGAACACCGCGCTCGTCTTCACCAACCAGCTGCGGGAGAAGATCGGGGTCATGTTCGGCAACCCGGAGACCACCCCGGGTGGGCGGGCGCTGAAGTTCTACGCCTCGGTGCGCCTCGACATCCGGCGGATCGAGACGATCAAGAACGGCACCGACTCGGTCGGCAATCGCTGCCGGGTCAAGGTCGTGAAGAACAAGGTCGCGCCGCCGTTCCGGGTTGCCGAGTTCGACGTCATGTACGGCGAGGGCATCTCCAAGGAGGGCGGCCTGCTCGACGTGGGTGTGGCCATGGACACGGTCGTCAAGACCGGGGCCTGGTTCACGTTCGACGAGACTCGCCTCGGCCAGGGTCGGGAAGCGGCCAAGGAATTCCTCAAGGGCAACGCACCGATTGCGGCCGAGATCGAGCGCCGAATCCGGGCCAAGATCAACGACGTCACGATCCCGGTCGAGGGCATCGAAGAAGCCGAGTGACGCCCGGGCCGCGGCGCCGCCAGTTGCCGGCGGAGGCCCGGGAACGGCGAGGCGAGATCGAGGATCCGACGATCGTCCTCGAAGCAGCCGCACGCTTCCTCGAGGTCCGGTCCCGCTCGGTCGTTGAGGTTCGGCGCCGTCTGGCTGGTGCCGGCTACCGGCCGGACCTCGTCGAGGGCGCGATCGAGCGGATGCTCGAGCTCGGCATGCTCGATGACGAGGCCTTCGCCCGAGCCTGGGTCGAGTCTCGCGACCGGGCCCGCCCGCGCGGCGAGCGAGCGATCCGATCCGAGCTCGGGCTGAAGGGCGTGGACCGGACAACGATCGACCTGGTCCTGGCCGAGCGTCGCGAAGCGGTCTCGAGCTCCGGGGCGGACGACGCGTTCAACGAGGCCCCCGCCTCACCAGATGTGGTTGCCGCAGAACGGCTCCTCGAGCGCCATCGCCGCAGCCTGGAGCGGGTCGCGGATCCACGTCAGCGACGTCAACGGGCCTACGCGCTGCTCGCGCGCCATGGGTTCGATCCCGATACCTGTCGCGAGGTGGCGGCACGGATTGACGGCGATCCCTCCGAGGGCTGACATCGAGCCCTGAGACGCATCCTCGGGTGAGCTCGTCGGTTGCCGTTCGGGGCGCGCCGCCGTAGGCTACGCGGCAGATCACACACGTGCCGCGTACGCGGCGCGCAACACAGCGTCGGCTTGATCGCGGCCCTGGGAGGGGGCCTGCCCCAGAAACGGCGATAGCCCCCGCCGCGCGATCCCGCCGCCAACCGCAGCAGGACCTCCGACCGAGTCACATCGGGCGGATGGGAGGAATAGCGAATGGACACACCGCTCATCTTGGCGGTGGCCCTCGGGGCCGCCGTCGGCGGAGCCGTACTCGGTGCCGTCCTGCGCAGCCTGTGGGCATCGCAGACGATCAAGTCGGCCACGGCCGAAGCCCGCCGGATCGAGGCCGAGGCGCGGACCCGCCAGAAGGAGCTCATCCTCGAGGCGAAGGACGAGAAGCTGCGGCTCCAGCGAGAAGCCGAAGAGGAAGCCCGGGCGCGTCGTGGCGAGCTCTCCGGCCTCGAGCACCGGCTGCTCCAGCGCGATGAGCAGCTCGACCAGCGAACCGACATGCTCGAACAGCGTGATCGGAAGCTCCTGGAGCGCGAGCGCGATCTGGACAAGACGCGGGACGACCTGGCCCGCGCCCACGGCGAGCAGGTGGCAGCCCTCGAGCGCGTCTCGGGCATGTCCGCCGACGACGCCAAGGGCATCCTCATCGAAGCCGTTCGAGAAGAGGCCGAGCACGACGCGGTGAAGCTCGCACGGGCGATCGAACGGAGCGCCCGCGAAGAGGCCCAGGACAAGGCACGCGACATCGTGATCACCGCGATCCAGCGGGTCGCCTCGGACCACACCGCCGAGCACACGGTATCGGTGGTGCACCTGCCCTCGGACGAGATGAAGGGCCGGATCATCGGGCGTGAGGGGCGGAACATCCGGGCCCTCGAGCAGGCGACCGGGATCGACCTGATCATCGACGACACGCCGGAGACCGTCATCCTGTCCGGCTTCGATCCGGTCCGCCGCGAGATCGCCCGGCTGGCCATCACCAAGCTGATCGCCGACGGCCGGATCCATCCCGGGCGGATCGAGGAAGTCGTCGCCAAGGCGCGTGCCGAGGTCGACGTGGTCATGCGCCAGGCCGGCGAGCAGGCCGCCTACGACGCCGGTGTCCCGGGCCTCCCCGCGGACATCGTCAAGACCCTCGGCCGGCTCAAGTTCCGCACGAGCTTCGGCCAGAACGTGCTCAACCACGTGGTCGAGACGAGCCACCTCGCCGCGATCATCGCGGCCGAGGTGGGTGCGGACGTGCAGATCGCCAAGATGGGTGGCCTGCTCCACGACATCGGCAAGGCCGTCGACCACGAGGTGGAGGGGCCGCATGCCGCGATCGGCGCCAGCATCGCCCAGCGCCACAACCTCTCGCCCCGGGTGATCAACGCGATCGCAGCCCATCCCCAGGAAGTGGAATACACCTGCATCGAGGCGCCCATCGTCCAGATCGCCGACGCCCTCCGTGCCTCTCGCCCGGGTGCCCGCGGCGAGGCGATGGATACCTCCGTCC
>JAXDKX010000423.1:0-3598 GCA_034666905.1 Chloroflexota bacterium
GAGCACGCTCGCCAGGACGAGGATGGCCACGCTCAACAGGACGGCCGCGCGGCTGAAGCCGTCGACCCGAGCGACCAGGTTCACGAGGTGGGCGGAGACGTAGACGCTCGACACGACGGCGAGCCCGAGCCGTCCCGGCGCCGGCAGGTGCGGTGCGACGCGCTCGATCAGGAGCCAGCCGGGAACCAGGAAGAGGAAGGGCCAGGCAAGGATCAGGCCCAGCGGCGGGACGAGCCAGACAAGCAGCGAACCGGCGCCCACGGCCAGGACGATCGCCAGCAGGCGCGAGGCGGGCAGCGGGCTGATGCCAGCCGGTGTTTCATCCGCCGGCGGCAGCTCGGGCTCGGGCTCGATGGTCTCGGCGGACGGGTTGTCGGCAGCGGCAGCCACAGCCGGACGATGATAGGACCGTGGCAGACCGCACGATCCTGCACGTCGACCTCGACGCGTTCTTCGCGGCGGTCGAGCAGCGTGACCGGCCCGAGCTCCGCGGCCGGCCGGTCATCGTCGGCGGGGCCGGCGGCGAGGATGCGCGCGGGGTCGTATCGGCGGCGAGCTACGAGGCGCGCGTCTTCGGCGTCCATTCGGCGATGTCGTTGCGCGAGGCCTACCGTCGTTGCCCGAACGGCGTCTTCCTGCCGGTCGACGGCCGGCGCTACCAGGCGGCCAGCCGCGATGTGATGACGGTCCTCCGGCGGTTCACGCCGGCGGTCGAACCGATCTCGATCGACGAGGCGTTCCTCGACGTGACCGCGTCCGCGGCGCTGTTTGGCGACGGTCCGGCGATCGCTCGACAGATCAAGCACGACATCCGTGCCGAGGTCGGACTGACCGCATCGGTCGGGGTCGCCAGCACGAAGCTGGTCGCCAAGATCGCCTCGGACCTCCGCAAGCCGGACGGGCTCGTGGTCGTCGCTGTCGGCGGGGAAGCGGCATTCCTGGCGCCTCTGCCCATTGCTCGCTTGTGGGGGGTCGGCGAGAAGACGGCCAAGGTCCTCGCCGACTATGCCGTCCGAACGATCGGCGACCTTGCGGCGCTGCCGCCCGACCTCATCGAGCGCAGGTTCGGCAAGCACGGAGCGTCGCTCGTTGAGCGTGCTCGTGGAATCGACCCGGATCCCGTTCACGAGGGGGACCCGGCGAAATCGGTCGGTCACGAGCACACCTTCGATGTGGACACGAGCGACCCCGAGCTGATCGAGCGAACGCTCCTGGCCATGGCGGATGGGGTCTCCGGCCGGCTTCGCTCGGCTGGCGTCCGGGCGTCGACGATCGCGGTGAAGGTCCGGGACTCGAGCTTCCGGACCATCACGCGCCAGCGAACCCTGCCCGAGCCAACCGACCTGACCGAGCCGATCTTCCGGGCCGCCCTCGAGCTGGCCCGCCCCGAGGTCCGCGGCATCCGAGTCCGGCTTCTCGGGGTGACCGCCTCCAATCTCGGCGAGCGCGAACAGCTGAACCTGTTCGAGACGACCGAGCCGCGCCATCGACGCGCGGTCGAGGCCGCCGACTCGCTCCGCAGGCGGTTTGGGGAGGGGACGGTCACCAGGGCCAGGTTGCTGGGAACGGGCCTGCCGGCCCCATTTGAACGGGACCCGAGGAATCCGCTCGATCGCCGTGCTCGAGGCGGTCCAGCCGATCCTGTCGAGACCGACGAAACCAGCGCTCCGCGTGACAGGCAAGCTGACACCGAGATCGACGACCTTTCGCCAGACGACGCTTGACACAGAACGCCTGTTCGGTCTAGTGTTCGTCGTAATCGAACAGACGTTCTGTCGGACGAGTGCCCCGGACGACACGACCCAGCGCCCCCGGAAAGGAGTCATCCAGAAATGGCATTCATCCGTGTCGACCCCGTCCAGGTACAGGTCAGAACGAACTGGTTCAGCGGGCGCCCCCGCGAGATCACGTGGGGCAGCGAGCGACTGCCCATCACCCGGCTCGCGGGCGTCCGCGAAGAGGCCGCTGCGTACCCCGTGATCACCGGCCCACGCACCCTGTTCGAGGTCGACACGCCGCTCGCGCGACTGTCGCTCATCTACCAGCACCGCTCTCACAAGTGGACCGTCACGGGCCTGGACAACGAGGTTCGCCGGGCCGCCTGAGGCGGCGCCGCTCCGGCCGAATTGAGACGGCGACTCTGATCTCGTTCACATCCCCCGGCGGTGCGCCCTCCCTCGCGCTGCCGGAGCCCTGTCGGGTTGGCGGGGCGGGTGCGCCGGTACCGCGCCTGCCCCGCTCCGACATGGCCGTGGCGTGGGACGGGGCGTCCGAGACCCGCCGCGACCGTACAATCCGGCGATGGACACCTCGGTCGAGCCCCGTCTCCGTGACCTGACCGTCGACCGGTTCGTGGTTGAGCTGGCCTCGGCTGCGCCGGTGCCGGGCGGTGGAAGCGCGTCGGCAATCGCCGCCAGCCTTGGCGCTGCCCTCGTGGCCATGGTGGCGTCCCTGTCGATGGATCGCCCGAAGTACGCGGAGCATGCCGAATTGCTCGCCTGGGCGGCGCAACGTGGACGCGAGCTGGCCGACCGGTTCCTGATCCTCGCGGACGAGGATGCCGCGGCGTTCGCCGTCTACGCCGCCACGATGAAGCTGCCGCGCGAAACCGACGAGCAGCGTGAAGCCAGATCGAGCGCTCTTCGGGTGGCAGCGCGCCGGGCCTCGGAGGTGCCGCTCCAGGCTGTCGAGGCCTGTGTCGAGCTCGCCGAGGTCGCCGAGACGCTTGCCGGTCGAAGCAATGTCAACGCTTCGAGCGATCTCAACGTGGCCGTCCTCATGGCCGAAGCGGCCGCACGCGGTGCCGCCGCGAATGTCATGGTCAACCTGCCGTCGGTCGCCGATCCGGACTTCATGCTCGAGATGAGCGAACGGGTCGATGCCCTCGTCCACGAGGTGGAGCGGCTGGCCGAATCCACCCGCGAGGCCGCCGGCAGCGGCGAGGCGCGCGAGCCGATCCCGGCGCCGGTGCGAGCCTGATCGCGTGACCGCCACGGGCGCTCGGTTGCTCGAGGGCGGAGCCATCGCCGCCGAGATCCGCATCGCTGTGGCCGAGGACGTGGCGACCTTCGCCGCCGCCGAGGGCCGGCCGCCAGGCCTCCGAGTGGTGATCGTGGGCAAGGACGCCCCGTCGACGGTCTACCTCGAGCGGATCCTGCGGGGATGCGCAAAGGTCGGGATCGAGTCCGGCTTCGTCGAGCTCGAAGGCGAGGCGACGGAAGCCAACGTGACCGCCACGGTCCGTGAGCTCAACGACGACCCGACGGTCGACGGCGTCATCGTCCAGATGCCGCTTCCGCCAACGATCCGCCTGCGCGCCGTCATCGATGCCATCGACCCGAACAAGGACATCGACGGCATCCACCCGCTCAACGCGGGACTGCTGCGCCTCGGATATGACGGGTTCCTCCCGGCGACCGCCCATGCCGCGGTCGAGATCCTCCGTCGCTCGGGGATCGAGATCGAGGGACGCGATGCTGTCGTCATCGGGCGGTCGGCTGTCGTCGGCATGCCCGTGGCCTTCCTGCTCATCAAGGAGGATGCGACAGTCACGGTCTGCCACCGGCGAACGCACGACCTTTCGGGCAAGGTGCGGCGC
>JAXDKX010000424.1:0-3140 GCA_034666905.1 Chloroflexota bacterium
ACCCTGCCGAGGAGCTCCCGATCGTGGCAGGCCAGCAAGCCGATGCGCAGGCCAGCCAAAGCGAACGACTTGGACATGACGCCCAGGGAGATTCCGTTGCGCGAGGCATCGGCGCCCGCCGGGAGCCGATCGCGTTCGTCCAGCTCGAGCCCGCGATACACCTCATCCACCAGCAGCCAGGCGCCGGCTTCCGCTGCGATGGCGACCAGATCGTCGTAGGTCGACCGGTCCGGGAGCATCCCGGTCGGATTGTGCGGCGCATTGATCACGATGAGTCGCGTCGCGGCCGTCACCTGGCTGCGGAGCCGGTCGAGATCGATGGCCCAGCCGGCGGATTCGTGGAGCTCGTGCAGGGTCAGCTCGGCCCCGATCGCGCGCGGGATCTCGTAGAGGCTCTGGTACCCGGGCCACGTGACGATCGCGTGATCGCCCGGCCCGAGCGAGACGTTCATCAGGCAGAAGATGGCTTCCTCGGCACCGGCAAACGTGAGGACCTCGTCCGGCTCGATCGTGTCGTAGAGCGCGGCGATCTCCCGCCTCAGGAGGGGATGACCGGTCGACTCCGTGTAGCCAAGCTGGAGCTGGTCCCACAATGACCGCGTCTCGTTATCGGCCAGGGCGAGCAACTCGGCCATCGGGTAGGGCTGGACATCCGAGGCACACAACAGGTGCCTGGCGGCGAATTCCCAGCGTGCGAAGTAGCGCTCCAGGGTGAATTCGGCGATCTGCATCGGGCCATGATGGGCCACGGTCCCAGGACGCGGACGCCACGGGGGCGGGGCAAGCGTCAGTCCGCCACGACCGCCAGTCGTGCCGCGATCGCTCGAGTCGCCGCCTCGTCGAGGCCCGTCACGACGAGCAGCCAGCTGGGAGACGCCTCGCGGTCGGCGACGACGGCCCAGCTGCCATCGTCGAGGGCCACCAGGGTCCCGTCGCGGTCACCGAAGGCGGTTGGCCCGACGTCCACACCCGGCGGCACGCAGCCGCCCTGGATGGCGCAGAAGCCCCCCTCGTCGAGGGTAATCTGGGCGCGATCCGGTCCCTGGTACTGGATTTCCAGCTGTCCGCCGTTTGCCAGGCGGTACTGGCCACTCTGGACGAACCAGCCGTCGGCCAGGACCGGGCAGTAGACCGACCAGTCGACGGCCGCTGCCATCGACGCATAGAAGCTGCGGTTCTCGGGGCTGCCGCTGCAGGCGGCGGCGCCGGCACTCCCGGGATCGGTGGCCGACGGCGAAGGCGATTGGCCGGCGGATGGGGCCGGCGTCTCGGCTGCAGGCGCCGACGACGCCGGAGGCGTCTCGGTCATGGGCGACGCCGATGCCGGCGTGGCCGCCGAGGCCCCTGGTGAGGGCGACCGAGACAGTGGCGCCGGCGACCCGGTGGTTGTCGAGCTCGCGCACCCTGCGACTGCGAGGATGAGCAGCACGAGGATCATTGACCAGAACGGGGGAGAATCGGAAGCGATCCATCCTGGGGCGCTGGATGGATCGCGCATCACGAGCGGAATCGTAGCATGGCCCCATCGTCGGCCGGGTCGCCGGGGCCCGTGAACAGGCGGACCACCGCCCCCGGCTCGGGAAGGGTCACGCTCCGCGCGGCCTGGCCAGTTGCCAGCCCGATCGCGATCCGCAGGGGGCCGCCGTGCGCCACGACGATCACCGTGCCGGGCTGTCCGAGGAGGCTTCGCCAGGCCGACCCGACCCGTGCCGCCAGGGATGTCGCGGTCTCGCCGCCCGGCCAATCGATGTCCAGGTCACCGCTGGCCAGGCGATTGGCGAGATCAGGTGCGAGTTCAGCGAGCTCGTCGAAGGTCAGGCCCTCGGCGATGCCGAAGTCGACTTCGGACCATCGACCATCGATCTCGACGCGCGACCCGGGGATCCTGCGCGCGATCGGGGCCGCCGTCTGGCGCGCGCGGCGGGCCGGGCTCGAGACGATCCGGGCACCGCCGGAGATTCCGGCGGCCAATTCGTCCGCGACCATCGCCGCGACGGTCCTGCCGCGATGATTGAGCGCGGGATCCTCCCGCCCCGCATACCGTCGTCCCGACCAGCTCGTCGGAGCGTGGCGAACGAGGATGACCTCAGGCATCCGCCACGCTCGACTGCCCGGCCGGTTGCTGGAGGGGCCCGGACACGGCCGCCGAACCGAACGTCGCCATCTCATCGCGAATCCGGCAGGCCGTCACGATCAGTCCGACCCCCAGTGCTGCGCCGCTCCCTTCACCGAGCCGCAGGTCCAGCTCGAGAAGCGGCCGCAGGCCGAGCCGCTCCAGGACGATCGAATGACCCGGCTCCGTGGATCGATGGGCGGCAATCATCCGCGACCGAAGAAACGGCTGAAGGGCCGCCCCGACCAACGCGGCCGCCCCGGCGATGAACCCGTCGAGGACAACCGGGATATGGGCTGCCGCGCCGCCGAGGATGAGCCCGACGAGCAACGCGATCTCGAAGCCGCCCACCGCCGCCAGCGTCCCGACCGGATCGGCCGGATCCGGCTGGTTGACGTCGAGCGCTCGCTGGATCGCGGTCACCTTGCGCGCGCGAGCCTCGTCATCGATCCCCGTCCCACGGCCGGTGACCCATTCGACTGGCTCGCCGGTCATGCCGGCCACCAGGGCGCTGGCGGCGGTCGTGTTGCCGATGCCCATCTCGCCGACCCCGAGGAGGTCCAGCCCGCCAGCCGCCCGGAGCTCGTCGACGAGCCGCAGCCCAACGCCAATCGCCTGCAGGGCCTGGGCACGGCTCATGGCCGGCCCTTCGGTCATGTCCGCCGTTCCATTGGCGATTCGGGCGTGGATCAGACGACCCCCTCGCGCCCGATGCCGACGCCCGCGCGGGATCGGGAGAGCGACACCAACATCCACGACGATCAGCGATGCGCCGGCGGCGGCCGCCAGGATGTTGATCGCCGCACCTCCCGCGACGAAGTTCGCAACCATCTGCGGAGTGACGGCCGAAGGATACGCAGAGACACCCTGCGCGGTGACCCCATGGTCGCCGGCCGCGACCACGATCGTGCGATGCGTGACGGCCGCGTCTGGCCGCCCCGTGATCCCGGCAACAGCGATGACGAGCTCTTCGAGCCGCCCGAGGCTGCCAGCTGGCTTGGTCAGCCGATCGAGGCGCCCGGCCGCC
>JAXDKX010000425.1:0-8699 GCA_034666905.1 Chloroflexota bacterium
GCTCCACCTCCAGATCGACATCGCCGAAATCGTCGGCTTCAGCGCCGGGGCATCATCGGCTTCGACATCGCTATCCACCATCCGGAGCGCGTGACGAGGTTCATCCCAAATGGAGTGAGCGCCCGGACCGATAGCTACACCGTCGAGAACCAGGAGTGGACGGGACCTTCGATCCCAACGACCAGCCCGTGTCGGAAGTTTATGGCCGCCTGTTTGACGGCTTGAGGTGAAGGGAACCCAGATGCTGACACCAGCTAGCTACTTCGACCACTCCGGCCGGGAGGACCTCGTGTCGGGCGGGGTGAAGATGGTCCCGATCACCACGGCGAAGGGCGACTTTCGGGTGTGGACCAAACGGACCGGCAATAACCCGACAGTGAAGGTCCTCCTCCTGCACGGGGGGCCCGGCGCGACGCACGAGTACCTCGAGGCCTGCGACTCCTATTTTCCTGCGGCAGGGATCGAGTACTACTACTACGATCAGCTCGGTTCCACCTACAGCGATCAACCCGACGACCCGGATCTGTGGGAGATTCCACGGTTCGTCGACGAGGTGGACCAAGTGCGCCGGGCGCTCGGCCTCGATCGCACCAACTTCTACCTGTTCGGGCAATCCTGGGGCGGCGCGCTGGCGATCGAGTACGCCCTCAAGTACCAGCAGCACCTCAAGGCGCTCGTGATCTCCAACATGATGAGCAGCATCCCGGCATACAACGCCTATGCCGAGGATGTCCTCATGCCCGCGATGGATCAGGACGCACTCGCCGAGATCAAGCGGCTCGAGGCGGCGAAGGCGTTCGACGATCCGCGCTACATGGAGCTGCTCATGCAGCACCACTACGTGCATCACGTCCTGCGCATGCCGCCAGAGGCGTGGCCGGAACCCGTGAATCGCGGCTTTGCCCATATCAACCCGGCGATCTATGTGCCGATGCAAGGCCCGAGCGAGCTGGGAGCGAGCGGCAAGCTTCTGACCTGGGATCGGACCGCCGATCTCCCGGACATCCTGGTCCCGACCCTCGTGATCGGCGCGCGCCACGACACCATGGATCCCCGATACATGGAAATGATGGCGAGCAAGATCCCGCGTGGGACGTACCTGTACTGCCCGGAGGGCAGCCACCTGGCGATGTACGACGACCAGGTCACCTACTTCGAAGGGATCGTCGCCTTTATTCGCAACGTCGAAGGTTCCGTGAAACGCGGAGGCTGAGGCGTCGAACGAGCCCGGGCGAACGATGGCTGTACGCCTCGAACCGCGGGCCGCGGGTCTTTTGCGAGCATGTACCGGTATCATCGAGGCTCGCGCCTGTAGCTCAGTGGATAGACGTCGGCCTCCGGAGCCTGACCGCCTGAGCGTAGTGCTACCTGAGCGGAATCCGCAGCGAAACGGGTGGGGTTTTACGCTCTACGGAGCCCGTACCCAGGACTGCGCGCCTGCGATACTGGTGCCCCGTCATCAAGAGGATCTCCACGTGCGCAGCGCCAGGGCCGCCTTCCCCCTCATGGCTGAGGTGCGTCTCGATGGGTGAGCACCTGGACAGGCAGCTGGCAGCGGTGATGTTCGCGGACATGGTTGGCTTCACCGCCTTGATGCAGCAAGATGAGCAGCTCGCCCTGCACGCGCGCGCCAAGTACGCGAGCGTGCTGAATGGGCAGCACGCGGCGTTCGGCGGGAGGATCGTCCAGTACTACGGCGACGGCGCCCTGACCATCTTCCCCAACTCGCTGGATGCCGTCCGGTGTGCGATCGAGATCCAGAAGGAGCTCAGCCAACCGCCGGAAGTCCCCGTGCGGATTGGCATCCACGTCGGCAATGTGATCGTCGAACCCACCGGTCTCATCGGGGACGCGGTCAACATCGCTTCCCGCATCGAGTCCTTCGGTATTGCCGGGGGAGTCCTGGTGTCGGACTCCGTCCACGATCAGGTCAGGAATCAACCGCAACTCGGGTTCGTGAACCTGGGGAGATTCAAGCTCAAGAACGTGGGTCGCCCGTTCGAGATCTTCGCCGTCTCGATCGACGGGTTGGCGGTCCCGGCCGCAGACCTCCTCCAAGGCAAGGGTGAGCGATTCGCAAGCCTGCCGAGCAATCTCCCTGATCCCCGAACGCCACTCCTCGGGAGGGACGCCGATGTCTCGGCATTGATCGACCTCCTGGGCCGACACCGCGTCGTGACGGTGACGGGTCCGGGCGGCATCGGAAAGACCAGGACGGCGATCGAGGTGTGCCATCGTCTCGCGTCACGATTCCTCGACGGGATCGCCTTCGTCTCGCTGGCCGCCGTGACCGATGCCTCTGACTTCGTCCCCGCCGTGGCCGATGCGTTGGCCGTCAAGGAGGCAGAGGGCAGGAGCCAGGCCGAGGGTATCGTCGCCCTGATCGGGGAGAAGCAGGCCCTGCTGCTCCTCGACAACCTCGAACAGGTGGTCTCGGCGGCCCCGGACATCGCCGCCCTGGTGACCCGGTGCCCGAAGCTCCGGATCCTCACCACAAGCCGGACTCCGCTCAGGATCGATGCCGAGCGGGGATATGCCCTCGGCCCGCTGGCGCTGCCGCCGCAGGGAACGCCGGAGGCCCTGGAGTCGCTGATGGCCTATCCGGCCGTCGCCTTGTTCGTCGAGCGAGCGAAGGTGGCCAGGAGCGGCTTCGAACTCACCGCGGACAGCGCTCCCGTGGTCGTGGCGGTGTGCAGACGCTTGGACGGCCTCCCACTCGCAATCGAACTCGCGGCTGCCCGGACACGCCTGCTGTCGCCGGAAGCCCTGCTGCAGCGACTCGACCATGCCCTCGACGTGCTGACAACCGGCCAGCGAGACCGTCCGGACCGGCAGCAAACCCTGCGAGCGACGATCGACTGGAGTCACTCGTTGCTCGCGGCATCAGAGAAGCAACTCTTCCGAAGGATGTCGGTGTTCTCAGCTGGATGCTCGCTCGACGCCATCGAAGCCGTGTGCTCCGAGAACTCGGAGTCCGTTCTCGACGACCTGGAGTCGCTCGTCGACAAGGCCCTCGTCCAGCCCGCGGGACCCGCAGACCGGTTCCAGATGCTCCAGACGATCAAGGACTTTGCACGCGAGGAACTCCTGGCTTCGGGACAAGCCGACGAAGTGGCCCTGAGGCATGCGGTCCACTTCGGGCAGGTCGCCGAGGAGATCAGAACGGGGATCGAGGGGAACGATCAGGTCCGATCGATCGAGCGAGGTGTCGTCGAAGATGGGGATCTGCAGGCCGGACTCGACTTCCTGCTCCGCAGCGCCAGGGACGGAGATGCCGTGTCGGCCGAGCTCGGCATGCACATGTGCGGGTCGCTATGGCTGTATTGGCATATCCGTTCGAAGCACCTGAGCGCTCGTGACTATGTGCGCGGGTTCCTCGGCACAGCTCCCGACTCCGGGCCGACCATCGGCCGATCAAACTCGCTCCGGACGGCAGGCTTGGCGTCATGGTCGTTGGGCCACTTCGAGGAAGCCATCGACCAAGGCCTGGAGTCCTACCGCATTGCGCAAGACCTCGACGCAGCCACCGAGATGGCCCTCGCGGCTGGGCTCCTCGTGATCTTTTACCTGACCGTCGATCTGGAGCGGGCGGTCGAGTGGTCGCGCGAGGCGATTGACCGGAGCCGAGCGCAGACCTACCCGCTGGCGTTGGGGTTCGCTTTGAGCTTCGCCGGGATCGTTAATGCCGTGTCGGGTGACACCGCGACGGCGGCGTCGAGATACACCGAGGCCCTGTCCGTCCAACGACGATTCGACGACAAGGAGGGCTCGGGCGTCTCGCTGGGCGGTCTGGCGCAACTCGCGTCGCTGAGCGGCGACTACGGCAAGGCCATCAAGCTGTATCAGGAGTCGCTGGCTGCGTTTGAGGCCATCGGTGACCGCGCCGAGGAGGCACGGATCCTGAACGAGCTGGCCTGGACGTATCTCGGGCTGAACGATCCGACGGCGGCGCGCCGGTTCTTCTTTGAGTCGGCAGCGGCCTACCTCGACGTCGGGAGTGTCCGCGGGGTCGGGACATCGATGATCGGGCTGGCAGCAGTCGAGACGGTCGAGGGACAGGCATTGCGGGCCGTCCAGATCGCGGCAGCCGCCGAAGTCTTTGCGCTCGAGGAAGGCATCATGAACGTGTATTCGGACGATGATCCAGGGCGCGAATACGTCGAGCGGGCGAAGTCCGAGCTGGGAACGTCCGACCTCGAGAGCGCAACCGGGATCGGCCGAGCTCTCTCGGTCAAGGAAGCGTTAGATCTCGCAAGGGAGGTCGTTCCGGCGGTGCGTTCGAGCTAGGCTGAAGTGCCGCCCACGGCCGTGACCCTCGATCCACGGGCACGAGGCCTCTGTGCGCGCGAGCCGGGTATGATCCGGGCTCGCGCGCCTGTAGCTCAGTGGATAGAGCGTCGGCCTCCGGAGCCGAAGGTCGCAGGTTCGAATCCTGTCGGGCGCGCCATGACAACCTGCGGGAGCGCGAGCGCCAGTCCGTGCGCATAGGCGGCCGGGGTCAGACGAGCCGAGACCATCCGTGGTCCAGCCACGACGATCCGCTCGTAGATTGCATGGAGCAGGTCAGCCTTCGCCTGTGGAACATCCGCGTGTCGCCACGTTTCGCCCAAGGCCCGGAGCCAGGCTACGGCGCGCTCGGATGGGATCCCGGCGGTCGAACCATCGTCGATTGAAGCGAGCTGCGAGCGCAGCCCGGCGAGGCGCGCGAGGTAGGCCGCGTCGCCTGGAGGGCCAAGCGAAGGGTGCCGTGCGGCGGCGCGCTCGTCTCCCTCGACAGCGCACGGGTGATGTTCTCGGTGTTAGCGGCGGGATGGCCGCCTTCGTGCGACAAGCAAAGTTGCGAGGCTGAGCCCCCCGAGAAATGCCAGCGGTGCTCCCAGGTTCGGGGCGCTCAGGTCAGTGTTCACAACGGTGACCGTGTTCGTCGGAGGGGGTGTCAGGACCACTAAGTCGGTCAGTACTGCGGGAACTGGCGGAGACGTGAATACGAGGTCTCCGGCGGGGGTGGGCTCGGTGGCGGGATCGACTGGAGACCCTGGGATCGCCGCCGGACCCCGGATAGCCGGGAGCGGTGTCGGCGTCAGCATAGGAGCAGCCTGCGGGAGCGGCGTGGGTGTAGGCGTAGACGTCGGCGCCGGTAGCGGTGTTGGCGTGGGATCCGCCGTCGGTGTGGGGGTCGCCTCCGGCGTCGGTGTTGGGGTCGGAGTCGGAGTCGGAGTCGGAGTAGGTGTAGGAGTCGGGGTTGGCGTTGGCGTTGGCGTTGGCGTTGGGGTGGGAGTCGGAGTCGGAGTCGGAGTAGGTGTAGGAGTCGGGGTTGGCGTTGGAGTGGGCGGCGGGGTCGCTGTGCAGTCGCTTCGCGTGATGTCGTTGGTGTCCATCGTGACCGCGCCGTTCAGGGCAATCGCCCGACCATCAATGTCCACGCCGGTCGTGGCCGTGACGGACGCCAGCGCGATGATCGTGCCGGCGAAGTCCGAGTTCGTGCCGAGGGTGGCCGAGCTCCCGATTTGCCAGAACACGTTGCACGACTGTGCACCGTCGACCAGGGACACGACGCTAGCTGATGCTGTCGTCAATGTCGATCCGACCTGGAAGACCCAGACGGCGTTCGGGTCGCCATCGGCGTCAAGGGTGAGCGTCCCGGACAACAGGATCGAGGACGAAGCGTTATAGACGCCGGGCAGAGGGCTCGAGCCGACCAGATCGCCCGAGATTGAGGCGTCCGGAATCTGTGCAGCGGCGCTGTTGTAGGCGATTATGGCGTGGGCTCGCGCCTGGAGGGACACGGAGTCAGCTGTATGCAGTTCCCCGACCAGGATCCCGGGTCCAAACCCCGTGACCGCGGAACCGGGACTGACACCGAGGTCGCCCGTGACGACAGAGTCACCGGTGTTGGTGACGGTCGAATAGGCCAGCACGGCGAACGTGGACGCGGTTCCCAGGTCGACATCGGTGGCGACTGCGCTCGTTGTGGCGGGTAGAGCCATCGTGGCGAGGACGGGCATCAGGCCGATGACGATGGCAACGGCGACTTGCTTGCGACTGGGCATTACTGGGTGCCTCTTCTTGAGCATCGGGCGCGGTCGACGAACGCGAAACACCGATGCCAAGGGCCACCCGTGGCCCCCGTCGGGGGGAGCTGTCTTACGCATGCACGCTAGCCCGTTCGTCCGGCTGCCGCTATGGGTCGTTCGGCGAACCCATCTGACCATTGGGCAAGCATTGCCAGGCCCACTTACATCCGTAACTTCGCCTCGAGGTGGGCCAACGCGAAGCTGTCGTCGACAGGAGCGTCCGCGGGATCAGGCACCTCCGGCCTCGCGACGATCCCGCCCCCGATCGCTTGGCCTGCGGGCGAGGATGAGGAAACGCTCGAGCGCCTACGCCAGCTGCACGATCTGGATGAGGTTGCCGCAGGTGTCGTCGAAGACGGCCGTGATGACGGCGCCCATCTCGGTCGGCTCCTGGGTGAATCTCACGCCCTTCGATCGGAGCCGATCGAACTCCGCCTGGACGTCGCCGACCGCGAATGACGTGGCCGGGATCCCGTCCTCGACCAGGGCGTCCTTGAACGGCTTGGCGGCTCGATGGCCGGAGGGCTCGAGCAGAAGTTCGGTCCCGTCTGGCTGTTCCGGCGACACGACCGTCAGCCACGACGCATCGCCGAGGGGGATGTCCCGCTTCTTCTCGAAGCCCAGGGTGTTGGTGTAGAAGTCGAGTGCCTTCTTCTGGTCGTCAACGAGGACGCTCGTGACATAGATGCGCATTCGACGCTCCTTTCAGTCTCGAGTCGGCCACCGTTCCGTGATTTGCTTGAGCGGCGCGGTGTCGAGGTAGTGGAACTTGTACCGGCCCTCGCGTTTGATCCGGACCAGACCGGCCGCCTCGAGCACCTCGAGGTGCTGTGAGATCGCCTGGCGCGTCGAGTCGATCCCGTGCTTCATCAAGAGGCGACTGCAGAGCTCGAACAAGGTCTGACCGTCGCGCTCGGTCAGCTCATCGAGGATGGTCCGCCTGGTGGGATCGGCAAGGGCCTTGAACACATCCAGGTCGACAGCATAGGCAAGTGGCTACCTGCCTGTCAAGCTCGAGGGGGGCCATCTGAGGCTATCTCTCAACTCCTGTGGGCCCGCCAATACCACTTGTTGTCGCCGGTTTCGCGCCCAAGGATTACGCCTTGACGCGTTCCCCTGAGGCGGCGGACCGCTCGATGGCGGCGATGACCTCGTGGCGTCGAACGGCGTCGCCGAAGTCCGGCACGGTATGCGTGCCGTTGTCGACGTCTGCGGCGAACGCGGCATAGGCACGCCCGACGTTGAAGGCGGGCGTTCCTTCCAGGCTGGAGAGGGCGGGCCATTTCCCGGTGATCGCCATGGGGATGGCGATCCTCGTGAGCTCGTCTCGCCCGTGGGCCCCCGCGACGGTCAATGGATAGATCTCGGGGTAGGCGGCATCAGCGGTAATGCGGAGCGTTCCGTCGCTTCCGTTGATCTCCCACAAGAACCCGGTACCCCCGGCCACTGCCTCGCGGACGTGGACGCTGGCGGTGGCCCCGGAGGCGAGCGTACCGATTACCGCGACCTGGTCGGGCGCGGTTTTCGTGATCTCCTCCCCCGTCTCTTCGATGGTAATGCGTGGTCTCCGAAGATCCGTCACGGCTGACAGGCTGGCGAACTCGCCCAGGACGTAATTGAGGGTGTCCAGGCTGTGACCGACGGCAATCGTGAGCACGTTGGCCCCATTCGTGTCGTCGAGCATGTAGGCGTTCGGCTCGACCACGACGTCTCCGGGGATCGACGTCCCGACCATCGTGGTTGACAGGACCTCGCCGAGGTATCCGTCGCTGAGCAGCTCCCGGACGAACTCGACCGCCGGGGTCTGGCGGGCCTGCAGCCCGACGACCGTCCGCACTCCCTGTTGCGCGGCCAGCGCGGCCATCGCCCGCGCCTCGTCGAGGTCGCGGCCCAGCGGCCACTCGCAATAGACGGCCTTGCCGGCGGCAAGTGCGGCGGAAACGAGCTCTTGGTGGCGTGGAACCTTGACCGTGACAACGACCACGTCCACGTCTTGCCGGGCCACCAGCTGCTCGTGGTCTGCGAACACCGCCGGGACCCTGAACAGTTCGCCTGCTGCGTGCGCAGTTTCCGCGCTGTGCGCGCTGAGTGCCCGGACCTCGTAATTCGGGAGCGCGCGCAGGGCAGGGATGTGTGCGATGGCGGCCCAACCCCGGACGGGGCTCACCCCGATTATTCCGACCCCCAGCGTCGATTCAGGCACTGCTGTGGGCTACGGTTCGTTGTCTTGCACCGGTTCGCTGAGCTAGAACCCGAGGACTTCGTCCACGAAGACCACGGTGATGCGCCCCGGTGCGATCTCGCGATTGATGATCAGGACCTTGTTCACGCCGCTGTGGATGCCATATGCGGCCTGGGCGCGAGCGTCCTCGAGCGGGAACGCGTAGTCGTCGATGCGGCGGAGGCCCTCGTCGAGGTCCGACACGATCTTCTGCGTGCCCACGACGAGGATGACCCGCCCGGCACCGGAGACATACGGGCCGAGCTGGCTGCCACCCATCGAAGCCGTCAGGAGGGATCCGGTCTCGGTGACCGCGTGCACGCTGCCGAGCATCACGTCAGGCGATGCCGTCAGCCGCCGGATCTCGTCGCCCTGCGTCGCCCGATCCATCGACCAGACGCGCG
>JAXDKX010000426.1:0-9820 GCA_034666905.1 Chloroflexota bacterium
ACGAGGTTGCAGACCATCCCGGTGTGCTCCGGCCCGTATGTCCGGTAGACGTACTGGATGACCTCTTCGCGGCGCTCCGAGCTGAAGTCGATATCGACGTCCGGGTAGGTCGTCCGGCCCTCGTTGATGAATCGCTCGAACAGCAGGTTGTGTCGGATGGGATCGACCCGGGTGATCCCAAGGACGTAGGCCACGATCGAATCGGCGGCGCTGCCACGGCCCTGGGCCGGGATGCCCTTCGCCTTGGCGAAGCGCATCAGGTCCCAGCAGATGAGGAAGAATTCGGCGAGGCCGGTCCGCTCGATCACGCCCAGCTCGTGGGCGAGCTGCCTGACGACCTCCGGGGTCAGCGGGCGATAGCGACGGCGAGCACCTTTCTGGCACAGGTCAACGAGGTGGCTGAACGGCGTTTCCCCGTTCGGTACCTGAAAACCCGGAAAGCGGTACTGCTCGAACCCGAGATCGATCGAGCACGACGCCGCCAGCTCGCTCGCCGTCGAGATTCCCTCCGCCCAGGCCCGGGACGTGGCTGGGTCGGCTGCCGCGAACGACGCCTCGCCCGGCGGCAGCATCGCCAGCTCTGCGCCGGCCTTCAGGTACGACTCGCCGTTCGCTCGGCGCAGGTCGCCGAGCGTGTCGAGCGACCGGCCGTGCTTGATCGCGACCAGCACGTCGGCCAGCTCGCGATCTTCGGGCCGGGCGTAGTGGACGTCATTGGTGACCACTACGGGCAGCCCAAGCTCGCCGGCCAGCGCCGCCGACTCGGTCACGAGCCAGTCGTCGTCGGGGAGCCGGTGGTGCGCCAGCTCGACGAAGAAGCCGCTCGATGCCGCGCCATCGCCTCGCCCGAACAGCGCTGCGTAGCGCGCCGCGACCGCCCGGGCGCCGGCCCGGTCGCCGACCCGCAACCGGCGGGCCAGCTCCCCATCGCGACAGCCGGAAAGCGCGACCAAACCCTCCGTATGCTCGGCCAGGAGCGCCTGGCTGAAGCGGGGCACGCCCTTGGTGCCGGCGAGGTTGGCCCGTGACACGAGCCGGCAGAGACTCCGCCAGCCGACCTGCGACCGGGCGAGCAGGACGAGGTGCGGTCCGCGAGCCCGCTCGCCGATCCCTCGAAGATCCTCCCGGACCGGCTCGCGGTGACCCGGAAGCTGGGCTCGCGAAGGGCGGGGGCGGACCGGCATGCCCTCCCCGACCGCTTGCGGCCAGGGACTTCCGTCCGGCCCGCGGTCACGCGACGCCCGGCGACGTGACCGGCGTGCCCCGACCACGACCTGCCCGGGGTCGGGGATCGCGGGATCCAGCAGCTCGAGCTCGAGGCCGACCACTGGATGGATCCCGACGGCCTGGGCCGCGCTGACGAAACGGACGGCCCCGTAGAGTCCCGCGTGGTCCGTGACGGCCAACCCGGTCAGGCCCAGCTCGACGGCCCGTTCGACCAGGTCGCCCGGTGGCGATGCCCCGTCGAGAAACGAGAAGTTGGTGTGACAATGGAGCTCGGCGTAGCGGATCTGGTCCACGAGTCACCTGGCGAAACGGTAGACTTGGGGGAGTTCTCATCATAGAACAAATGTTCTAGACTCAGCGATGAAACAAGACGGAATGGAGCGGCGTCTCAACGGCGTGCAGGCACCCTTCCAGCAGATCGTGGTTTCGGTCATTCGGGCCGCAATCCTCGTCGCGCTGGCGCTCCTGCTCATCCTCGGCCTCCTTCCAGCGGCCCTCGCGGCCGAGGCAGGAAGCATCTGACCGAACAAACAACGTCAGGCGCCTGGGGGCGCCAGACGACCCGGCGGCACGCGACCTCAATGGGGCCGAGTGCTGACCAGCCGATGAGTCGGTGAGCGACTCGTCCGGCCGCGGGACCCCGTCGCGATTGGGGGCGGCGGGGTCCCGCACACGTCAGGCGGTAGGATGGCCGCATGCCCGCGCTCCTTCGACGCCTGTCGCTCGCCGCCCTCGTGGCCATCATCCTCGCGGCGTGCCAGTCGACGACGGGCTCGGTTGCCCCGGCGATCCCGGCCGCAACGCCTGCCCCGTCGGGCGCCGCGTCGTTGGCCGAGGCCAGCCCATCGCTCGAGGCGTCCTCGCCTCCACTGGCCGGGCAGACCGACACCGACTGGGGCCGCATCTGGGACTCCCTGCCGGCCGGCTTCCCGAACTACCCGGGCTCGACCCCGGCCGAAGCGGCAGCCTCGGGCCCGGTCTCCTCGGTCTTCGCGATCCAGGGCGTGCCGGCGAAGACGGTCGTCGACTGGATTCGCTCGAGGCTCGAGCAGGCAACGTACCGGACGGGGGGCCTCTCCGGCCCGCTCGAGGACGGCAGCTTCGTGCTCGATCTGACCGGGTCATCGCCAGGCTGCCGGGTCCAGGTGTCGATCGCGCCGCTCGGCGGGCTGACAACGGTCATGATCCGGTACGGCGCCGCCTGTCCGGCGCCCTGAGCGCGAGCTGCGCCCGACCCCTGACCCGTGAATCCCCGGACCGAGGGCTGTGACGCTGGTGCGCCGGTGCAACATTTCCAGGGGGCCGGGCGGCTATGCTGAGGGCGAACCGGTGAGGTTCTCCGGGCGGGTGACAACGGGGGTTGGGGACCATGCAGACCGCACATCCGCGTGACGTCGGAGCGCTGGTGCTGGTCGTGGGCCTCTTCCTCGTCCTCTTCGTGGTGACGCTCCTGGTTGGGTCGCCGGCGCGCTGAGGGCTCAGTCGTAGAGGCGCTCCAGGTGCCATGACCCGTCGACCCGATCGAGATACACGAGCGCCAGCCAGCGACCCCCAACGACCTTGAAGTAGTCGCGGACGATCGGGGCGCGCCACCACGCTTCCTCGACCCGCCAGTGATTGCAGACCTCGACCGCCTCGCGCCGGCCACTCCAGCGGATCGCCACGAGATCGCCGGCCCCGTCCAGCTCGACCTCGATCGGCGGATGCTCGCGCAAGAGGCGGGTCATCGCGCCACTCCCCGGCCGCCCGGGGCGATCCCTCGTTCGCCCGGGCTGACCGGTCGCCACGTCCAGCGCGTTTCCGGCAGTGGCGCCTCCGGATCGATGAGGCCGACCCGCCGGATCCGATCCTCACCGTAGGTCAGGGCGAGTCGGACCAGCTGCCAGTCGAGCCGGGAGCCGCGTGCGGCCTGCGGGCTGAACAGCGGGAGCTGCTGACCGGCCGCCGGAGCCGTGCCGTCCAGCTCCAGGCCCAGGCGGGCGACGGCGGCTGGCGGCGGCGTTCGCTCGAGCCGGGCGAACAGGAGCCGCTCGATCGCCTCGGCATCGGCGGTCGGTTCCGGGAAGCGCTGCTCCACCTCGAGTGCTCGCGGCGTTCCCGACCGGGCGAAGGCGAGGTCCAGGTCGAGGTGCAGATGTGCCCGCGAGGCAGCCAGGCCGCGGGAAACCAGCTGGTCGGTCAGGGCGATAGCGAGCCGATGAAGGACGAAGCGGAGTGGCTCGAGATCCTCGGCGGGCGGCTCGATGGGCAGCGCGAGCGTCAGCCGCTCGGGGGTCCGGCGTGGACGGAACGGCTCCAGCTCCTCACCTCGGGCCCGGGCATGAATCCGCGCGCCCTCCTCGCCGAAGCGGGCGACCAGTGCCGACCTGGCGAGCTCCGCGACGGCCCCGATCCGGCGCAGGCCGAAGCGGGTCAGCCTCGCCCGGACGTCCGGATCGGGGGTGAGCAGGCCCGACGGATGTGGTGCGAGGAAGGCGGCCTCACCGTTGGGTGGAACGACGATCGACTCGGCCGAGCTGGCGCGAACGGCAGCGATCGTCGCGGCGAAACGGGTTCCGGCGATGCCGGCCCGGATCTCGCGATCGCTGCCTCCGGCCGGACCGGCAAGCGCACGACCGAGCGCCAAGACCAGCCGGCCGATGAGGACCGGTTCCGGTCCCCACAGGGGTTCCAGGCCATCGATCTGGACCTCGAACAGGCCGAAGGCCGGATCGCCGGTGTCGGCGCCCCCGGCGATCCCGGGGCTGAAGGCGGCGAGCGCCTCGAACGCGGCTTCGACGATCGCCCGGTCCGCCTCGGGATCCAGGTCGATGAAGGTCGCCTCAGGGACGAGCCGATGGGCGCTCCCGAGCGGCATCCCTCGCCGGACGCCCAGGGCCCGCGCTTCCGGATCCGCGTCCACGACCGGGCCCGGATCCCACGGCCGGCCGCCCAGGATGAGCGGGCCAGGCGGGAAAGGCTCGGAGGCTCGGGCCCTGGCGAGCTCGAGCGGGAGATGCGGTCGGTAGAGATGGAGGAGTCGCATCGTGGTGAGTCCGTTCGAGGTGGATCGCGGGGGCTGGATCGGGGGCCTGGTCGACGAGGAGATCGTCCCGGCGGAGGCAGGTGTCACGCTCACCACCCTCCGCGTAGAGGATCCGGAGCGTTGCCCGACGCCCCGGCGGGCCGTAGCGGTTCCGGGCGACCAGCGCCTCCGTTCGCTGGCCCACGATGTCGCGACCGAGCCGGATCCACGAGCGACGAGCCAGCTCCAGGCGGATTCCGGTCGATCCGGCCACGGCGCTGGCCAGGGCGCCGGCGAGGCCGGACGGCTCCAGCACCACGAAGAGCGTCTCCGAGCGGCGGGCAAGGGCGGCGAGACGGCCCAGCCGATCCGCGAGGTGGGTGGGTCGGTCGCCGGCTGCAAGGCGGCCGCCGGGCAGGTCCAGGACGAGCAGGTCCACCGAGCGTCCGGCGAGCAACGCACCACCGATGGCCAGCCCTTCATCGAGGGTTTCCGGCGTGATCACCACCAGCCACTCGAGCCGGACGCCGCGGGCGACGGCCTCGACCGGGTCGAAGCTTCGAGCGAGGTCGACCCAGGCCACGATCGCCCCGGTCGCCTGGGCTTCCGCGGCCAGCCGCAGCACGAGCGTGGTTCGGCCGCTCGAGCCGTTCCCGCGGATCGCGACGCTTGCTGAACGCGGCAGGCCGCCCGGTCCCAGGATGGCGTCGAGGCTGGCGAAGCCGGTCCGGACGACCCGCTCATCGGGATCGGGCGCGAAAACGGGGGCCGGGGCCGTGGCGCCCGGGATGGGCGCCAGGGCCAGGGCCCCTTCCGTGATCCGCGGAGCTGCCGCTCCCCAGCGAGCCTGGAGGCTCGCCACGGCTGCCGTCACGTCCGCGGGGAGGGTCGCCATCGGACGGTGAGAATAGAACATCTGTTCTATCTAAGCAAGCCGCTCCTCACAGCCGAATGACCATCCTCCCTTCGAGTCAGCGGATCGTGATCCGTCGCTCCGCCGTCAGGTTGAGACTCTCGGCCGCGGCAGTTGACTGGATCACTGCCGGCTCCCAGGCGTACTCCCCGGGGCCGACGATCCGAGCGAAGTAGCGCATCTTGACGCTGCGTTCCGATTTGTTCGGAGCGACGCAGAACGACACGCGCTGCGCCTCGATATCGAACGGCGTCACGAACTGGTTTGCAGGGTCGGCGTCTGGCGGACCTTGAACGCCGGCGAGGGGAGCCATTCCTGATGGAACGAGGTCGGTCACGGCATAGCAGCCGGACACGACCTGCGACCCAAACGTCGCGGTCAACCTGACCTCGACCAGCGACGTGCTCGGGACGACACCCTCCGGCAGCACCGTACGGGTGATGACCAGCTCCGGATCCCGTCCGATCGTGCTCACGTCCAGCGGAACCTGCCACGTCGTCGCCACGCTCACGCTCCCGGTCAGCGGCACGAAGCTGAGCGTCTGCCGCTGCGCTTCCAGCAGCGCCAGCGCGAAGCTCTGGCCCGGGCCGAGGTCCACGACACGGCGCTTGCCAGCCAGGACGTAGGCAAAGCGAGCGGCCGTCGATGGCGTTCGGTCGAGCATCCTCGTCACGAACGCCACCTGCTGCAGGTCGTGCAGGTCGTCGACAGCCGGATTCGCATCCACGTACGCCTCGAGGTCGGGGGCGAAGGGTTCACCCAGGTCGGCTGCCAACAGGGCGGCCAGCGACGTGGCCTCGATCGTGTCATCAAGCGATTCGCCGACCTGGAGGCGGAGCCACGGTCCGCGTCGCTCGCCGAAGGCGCCCAGGACGTCCCGCTCGATCGAGGATGCCATCGCGTCGTCGCCGAGCGCTGCGGCCCCGAGGCCCAGGTAGAGGCGCTCACGCACGGTCAGGTTGGGATCGGCAATGGCCAGCCGAAGGTCGGCAAGGACCGGTCGGCCGGTACCCGCCAGGCCAGCGAGCGCGAGCATCCTCCGTTCGCGCGTCGAAGCCGGGTCAACCAGGACCCGCTGCAGTGAATCGCCGAGCAAGGCCTGGTCGAAGCGGTCGCCCGCCAGCAATGCGGCCCGCACGGTCAGCCCGAGGTCCGGCGACGAGTACGGGAGCAATGCGACACCGTCATAGCCCTGGTAGAGCCCCGACTGGAACGTCTGCTCCCCGAGCGAGGAGCGAGGAACCGCGAACGCATCGACGAGCAGATCGCGAGCCAACGCCGCCGCCACCGCCTGATCGACGCGGAGGCCGCCTGACCAGCTGAGCGACTGCAGGAGCGAGAGGTATCGGCCGCGTCCGGCGTCCGAGAAGACGTACGTCGTCCGGCCGGCACCGCCGTCGGGTCGAAGTCCAGCGGTCAGCGGCGCATAGCTCGTCCGGGTACCCGTGAGCCGCGAGGCGATGACGCTGAATCGCCGCGTCAGGCGATCGGACATGGTCGTCCCGCCCTGCTTCGCAGTCCCCGAGATCGTCACCGCTTGGTCACCAATGGAAAGGTTCGGCAGGGGCACGTCGACGTAGCCGAAGGCAAGGCCGCTGACCGTGGTAGAAGGCATGCCGAGCGTGGTCGAGCTGACGGTATACGTCACCCGATCGGCAGGCCCCAGGCTCGACCCAAAGGCACGGATTCGAAGCGTCGGATGCTCACCGGCCAGGTATTCCGGGGCCAGGGTCGCATCGACGAAGAACGGCAGACCAACCGGGATCAGGATCGAGCCTGCGCCCGCTTCGGGCACGCCGGTGGTCGCGCTCGCACTGATGTGCCACGAGGTCAGATCGTCGGACAGCTTGAACGAGAGATTGGCCCGGCCGCCGGTATCGGTAGCCACCTTTCTGAACAGGATCGCATCCGCGAAATCGCTGCGGTCCCCGCCCCCGCCGCTCGTGTCGCCGCAGCCGCAATCGGCGGGCCGCGGGAACGGAACCGGGTGGGATCCATGCGTCCAGAGAAGCCCGGAGGCGTCCTCTTCCGCATAAAGGTCCGACAGCGGATCCTGCTCCCACGCGTCGCCCATCGCAAAGATCTTTTCGTCGACCGCCCGGAGCACAACCGAGGCCGCGATCGGGTTCCCGGCGGCATTGGTGGTCCGGACATGCAGGTTGACCGTGTCGCCCGGGGCATATCGCTTGCGATCGGAGGTGAGCGAGACGGTGATCCGACGTTCCTCGGAGTCGAATCGGGCTCGGTAGGACCACTCGACCGGTGTGTACGTCGCGCCGCTGAACCGCACACCCCAGAACTCCACGTTCGGCACGTCGTTCGCCTCGAACGTCGAGTTGTAGACGGGTGCGTCCTGGACCACGACTTGCTGCAGTCCTCGACGAGCGGCGAAGAACAGGTACCGGTTGTCGCCGCCGGTCGGAAGCGGCGCCGTGTCGTTGAGCATCTGCAGGCAGATGGGATCACCGGTGCGGTAGCCCGAGGCACCGGGCGCTCTGCACTCCTGCTCCGCGAGGTACGGCACCAGTGACCCACTGCTCGTGCTTTCGACTGGCCGCGCAGGCCCGTACGCCGAAACCGAGGTGTCGGCCTCGCGACCCGCATTATCCCGAGCCGACACGCGCATTTCGTAGGTGTGCGATGGGTCGGCGGCGAATTGCAGGCGAAACGACCCATCCGCTGCGCTCGTCAGCGATCGAGTGGCGTGCTGGACCTCATCCCAGCGGTAGTCGTAGGTGTTCACGACGCGCTTGCTGATGAAGTCGTACACGTGGTGGGTCTTGGTTCGCACGGCCATGCTCTCGACGACCTCGACCGAGATCGCGCGGTTGCCAACCGGCGGCCCCTGGGCCTCGACCGACCATGTGTCCGGCCATGCCGCCTCGAGACGCTGGACGGCAACCTGGTTGACGGTTCCCCTGAGATCGATCTGACCGCGGTCGATGGTCGCCTGCGCCTCGATCATGATGCTGGCCGGAAAGACCGTCACGTACGTCGAGGCATGGATGTCCGCCTCTTCGGAGCGTGCCGGTCGAACGGAGACGTCGCCGTAGGCCACTGCGGGCGCCGTGACGGTCGCGGTTCCCGACCCATCCGTCGTGGCCGCATGCCCGGTCTCGAACATCTGCACGGCGAGGTCGACATTGGGCACCGGCGTTCCGTCGAAGAAGCTGGCCTGTGCCGTGAGCGTGAGGGGATCGCCGGCGACCATGACATGGCGGTTCGTGGTCAGCGAAATGCTGTACGACGGCTTGCGAATCTCCTCGACATTCACCCAGACGCTGCCAAGCTGAAGGTCGCCCGCCGTGAGCTGCACCGTGTAACCACCGTACGGCAGGTTCTTGAAGGGCAGATTCGCGGCATACGCACCCGCTCGATCCACCTTGACCGGGACCGTTGCGATGGGCGTCGAGGCGTTCGAGGTCGTCAGGATCAGCGACAAGCCGTTCGGCAGCGCGGCGCCGTCGCGGGACCGCAGGTAGCCCCATAGGTTGATGGTGTCGGTTTGCCGGTAGACCCCGCGATCGGTCGCGAGGGACCTCCAATAGTCCGCTGCGGGATCACGGTATTGATTGCCAGCATTCGCGACGTCGGCAAGGTATCCGCCTCGACCACCGGCGATACCGACCGGGACAACCAGCGACCGTCCGTCGTCTGTCCGAACCACCAGCTGCCTCGGCTCGGCCTTTTCAGTCCCGCTGGCGGCATCCAGGATCGACGCCGGCGTCGTGGCGACGAGCAGCCCACTGGCGTCGGTGCGCCCGAGCGAGTCTCCGCCGACCACGGCGACGCTGGCTCCCGCGAGCGGTGCCCTGCTGGCCGTGTCATTTGCCCACACGAGGAGCTTGTTCGTCGCGATGGCCGAGTAGGCAGCGATGTCGGTGACCTGGAGGACCGTCTGGGCGGGGCGATCGGGTCGGGGGATCTCGACGAGGTACCAGCCGGGACTCAATGGACTCGGGAAACGGACGGTCGACTCACTCGAGTTGGCAAGCACGACGGGGTTCGCGTTGAATGCGGAGACCCGCGTCAGCGACGTCGTCGACACGAGTCCAGCCTTGGACCACGTCGCCCAGTACGGCGCCACGGAGAGCTTGCGAACGGCCTCGATCCCGGCCGGCTCGGACGGGAGGCGATAGACGCGCATCGCGAACGCGGCGTGTTCGAGCGACGGTGATGAGGCCGAGATCGAAACGGCAATCGTCGGCGGGACACCCGGCCAGACCTCGATCATGGCCCGGTCGAAGCCGAACGAGCGGGCTGGGCGCGTTGGCGACGTGGCCGTTGCCCGAGTTGGAGCTGTCTCGAATCGGACCTGGCGGTCGGCCCCGAGAACCTGGTCGGAGCCCTCCAGCGTGACGCCGCGCGTCAGCGTGACCGTGTACAGCGTGGCCGGCAAGAGCTGATCCGGGACGAAGACGACCGTCCGGCCGTGCTGCTCGAACGTGCCAGCCGCGGCGGGCCGGATGGAGAAGTGGGAGGCCACATCGACGATTCCATCCTGGTCGAACGTCATCTCGATGCCGGTATCGACCGGGACGTTCGTTGCCTGATCGCCCGGCACGGTCGTGACGACGTTCAGCGGTGCAGCGGCCTGGAACGCCCATGATCCGGCCAGGGCCCCATCCGGCGTCCGGAGCGTGAACCGGTAGAGGCGCCCCGGGTCGAGGGCGGTC
>JAXDKX010000427.1:0-3414 GCA_034666905.1 Chloroflexota bacterium
GCGCAGTCCTGGGGGCAGACGCCGGATCATCAGTCGCTGCCTGCGGAATTCCACCCCGGCATCTCGTGCAACCCGAATCTGTCGACATTTGGTGAGCCGTAAAGAAGACGCCGGGCTCTGCCGGAGCTCGGTCTGAAGTCACGATTGGCCCCGGCCCTGGCGCCGGGGCCAATCCTTGTCGGTCCGTCGGCGATCGTGTCAACGAGGCGGTCTGTAAGCCGAGTTCTGTCCCGCACGGCCTTGCGGCCGAACGGGGATGGCCATCCATCTGGGGCCGCCGGTTGCCCGACGGCTCATGCGGCCGACCCGAGGGCTGGGCAGCGCACCTCTCCCTCGCCAACGGTTGCCCGCCCGCGAGTTGCGCCCTCCTATTTGGCCTTGCTCCGGGTGGAGTTTGCCCGTTTCACTCCGGCGACCGGCTCGCGCCGATCGACGGCATCGTCACTGTGGCACTGGTCCTCGCCTTGCGGCGGGCGGGCGTTACCCGCCACCCTGCGCTGAGGAGCTCGGACTTTCCTCACGCCATCCGGCGGGTCGCCCCACCGGCCGACGCGCGACCATCCAACCGCCTCGCTGACTGCCGGAGTCTACGCCCCGCCCTTTAAGGGGCGGATCCGGGCTCAGCCGGATGTCGGTCGACGGACCACCACGACGGGTCCGCCGGCGCTGGCCCGATCGATCGCCTCGTTGGCCAGCGCGTCCGCGACCGAGTTCTGGGCCCGCGGCACGTGCACCGCGCTCCAGCGCTCGAACCCGGCGAGGATCCGCCGGCATGCCTCCCACAGCGGGATCAACTTGGCGTCCTTGACCCGCCAGCGGCCGGCCAGCTGCTCCACGATCAGCTTGGAATCGAGCAGCAGGTGGACCTCGCGGGCGCCCAGCTCCCGGGCCAGGGCGAGCGCCCGGAGCGTGCCCGTGTACTCGGCGACATTGTTGGTCTGAACTCCGAGGTACTCCGAGATCGAGGCATCCGGCTGCGCCCGCGGGTCCCGCGCGTCGGGCCGGCCGAGGTCGAAGAGCGCCGCGCCGAGCGAGGCCGGGCCGGGATTCCCGCGTGCCGCTCCATCGGTCCGGATCAGGTAGCCGGAGCTCACGGAGCGGACCGGCCGCTCAGTCGGGAGCCTCGTCGGCCGGGGGCGGATTGCCCTGGAGGACCGGGAGCTCGACGCGCGATCCCGAGCCCGCGTCCGTCCCACGGAGCTTTCGCCAGGCCCATTGGAGCGGGTCGTAGTACGCGTCGGCGACGCGTTCCTTGAGCGGGATGATGGCGTTGTCGGTGATCTTGATGTGCTCGGGGCAGACTTCCGTGCAGCATTTGGTGATGTTGCACAGGCCGATCCCGCCGCTCTCCTTCAGGTACTCGCGCCGGTCGGCCTGGTCGATCGGATGCAGCTCCAGGCCAGCGGCTCGGACCATGTAGCGCGGACCCATGAACGGCTTGTCCGTCTCGTGGTTTCGCAGCACGTGGCAGACGTCCTGGCACAGGAAGCACTCGATGCACTTGCGGTATTCCTGGACACGCTCGATGTCCTCCTGCTGCCAGCGCCAGTCCGCCTGGGGCACGTCGGCCGGTGGCGTGAACGGCTGGATCGTCTTGTTGACCTCGTAGTTCCACGAGACATCCGTCACCAGGTCGCGGATCAGCGGGAAGGCGCGCATGGGCTCGACCGTGATCGGCTGCTCGAGGTCGAAATCGGAGAGCCGCGTCTTGCAGGTCAGGCTCGGCCGCCCGTCCACCTCGGCGCTGCAGGACCCGCACTTTGCCGCCTTGCAGTTCCAGCGCACGGCGAGGTCCGGCGCTTGATGGCCCTGGATCCAGTGCAGGGCATCGAGGACGACCATCCCCTCGTCGACCGGGACGTCGAACTCGTCGAAGCTGCCCGCGTCGCCGGGGCCGCCACGAAAGACCCTCAGATGTGCGTCCGGCATCCGTCTCTCCGTCTCAATGATCCGCGCCCAGCAGGCCGCGGAGCTCGTCGGCCATGGCCGGAAGTGGCGTCGAGGCCACCGCCATGGTGCCATCTTCGGCTCGAGCGACCACGCTGTTGAGGGTCCCCCAGGTCGCGTCGTCGGTCGCCGGATAGTCGAGCCTGCTGTGGGCGCCGCGGCTCTCGGTGCGCTGGCGGGCGCTTCGCGTGATCGCCTCCGAAACCGTCAGCAGGTTGCCCACCTCGAACACGAGGTTCCAGCCGGGGTTGTAGGCGCGCCCCCCGGTGGCCCGGACAAGCTCCCAGCGACGGCGCAGATCGGCCAGCTCGCGAAGGGCCTCGTCGAGGTCCGCCTCGATGCGGAAGATCCCGACCAGCCGCTGCATCATCGCCTGGAGGTCGCGCTGGATGGCGTACGGGTCTTCGCCCTCGGGGCGCTCGAGGGGGGCCGCCAGGTCTTCGGCCGCCTCGCGGATCTGGACAGGATCCAGGTACGACTCCGCCTCCTGGGCGGCCGCGAGCGTCGCCGCCGCCGCCCCCGTCCTGGCGCCGAAGACGAGCAGGTCGGACAGCGAGTTGCCGCCAAGACGGTTCGCGCCGTGCAGTCCGGCCGAGACCTCGCCCACGGCAAACAGGCCCGGCACCGTGGTCGCGCCGCTGTCGGGATCGACCCGGATACCGCCCATCACGTAGTGAGTCGTGGGCCCGACCTCCATCGGGCCCCGGGTGATGTCGACGTCCGCGAGCTCCTTGAACTGCTCGTACATCGATGGCAGCTTGCGCCGGACGTGGTCGGCCGGCAGGTAGCTGATGTCGAGGTAGACGCCGCCATGCGGCGTTCCGCGCCCCTCGCGCACTTCGGTATAGATGGCGCGGGCGACGTTGTCCCGGGTGGACAGCTCCGGGGGCCGGCGGGCGTCGGTCTCGCGACCCTGCGAGAGGGCGGTGACCCAGCGGGCTGCCTCTTCCGCCGTCTCCGCATACTCCGCCCGGCGCTCGTCCGGCAGGTACTCCCACATGAATCGATCGCCATGGACGTTGCGCAGGATGCCACCCTCGCCGCGAACCGCCTCGGTGATCAGGAGGCCGCGGACGCCCGGCGGCCAGACCATCCCGGTCGGGTGGAACTGGACGAACTCCATGTCGATCAGCTCCGCGCCGGCCTCGTAGGCGAGCGCCTGACCGTCGCCGCTGTACTCCCACGAGTTCGACGTCACCTCGTACGCCTTGCCGATGCCTCCGGTCGCCAGGATGGTGGCCTTGGCCGCGAAGGCGATCGGCTGGCCGGTCGTCCGCCAGTACCCGAACGCGCCGGTCACGCCGCCTGGACCCTTGATCAGCCGGGTGACCGTGCACTCCATATAGACCTGGATGCCCGCCGCGACGGCGCGATCCTGGAGCGTCCGGATCATCTCGAGGCCCGTCCGATCGCCGACATGCGCCAGACGCGGGTGCGAGTGGCCGCCGAACGGTCGCTGCAGGATCC
>JAXDKX010000428.1:0-5810 GCA_034666905.1 Chloroflexota bacterium
CCGTCGTCATCGGGCTGGCGGTCGGGATCGGGGTCACACTCGCCGCCGCGCTCGAGCCGGCCCGCCGAGCCGGCCGAATCCAGCCCGTGGAGGCGCTCAAGGCGCACTTGGAGCTGCCGGCCGCACGTCGTGCCCGGCTGCGCTGGCTGACCGGCGTCTTCATCGTCGTGACGGTGCTCGGCCTGGTCGCTGCGCCGCCCGGCGCCGGCCTCGTCCGCGAGCTCGTCGTGTACGCGATCCTGCTCGTCGGAACCATCGCCATCCCGCTCCTCCTTCCCGCGATCGCCGGTCTCGCCGGGATCCCGTTTCGGCTCGCGTTTCGCTTCGAGGAACGCCTGGCGCGGAGCTCTGTCCTTCGCGACCCGAGCCGGGCCGCCCTGACGCTGGGGGCGTTGACGATCGGGCTGGCCATGATCGTGGCCCTCGGCGGGGTCGGCCAGTACGCCCGGGCAGCGGCGGGGGTGTGGATCGCCGATGTCGTCCCAGGGGAGCTGATCCTGTCGTCGATCCGGCCGATCGCGGCCGACGAGGGGATCGAGACCGAGATCCTCGCCGCGGTCCCAGGCATCGCCCGTATCAGCCCGATCGCGACGTTCGAGGTCGCACTGCGCGGCGCCCGAACGGACGCGGCGGCGGTCGTGGGTGCCGACCTGGCTGCCGATGGACGGCTGCATTTCACGGCGGGGGATCGCCCCACGGCCCTCGCCGCGCTCGATGCCGGCGGCGCGACGGTCCTGCCGGCCGTGCTCGCCGAACGCCTCGGACTCAAGGTCGGCGACGTGATCAGCATCCCGGGCCAGGCCGGCACGCCGCTCAGCCTTCGGGTTGCCGGCACAGTGGAACGGTCGATCCCCGGTTCAGGCGGCGAGTCGCTCCTTGTCGGGTGGAAGGACGCCGCCAGCCTGGGGGTAGCCGGGGCCGATGCCCTGGCCGTCCGATTCTCGCCGAGCGCTCCGGCGTCGGCTCGCGATCAGCTGCGATCGATCGCGAGCACGTACGCGCTCGACGACGTGAGCCTCGATCGAATCCGCGGCGCCATCGATGACGAGCTGGGGCGGATCTTCGGGCTGTTCGACGCGCTGGCGGCCGTGGCCGTCCTCATCGCGGCGCTCGGGATCGTCAACACGCTCACGATGAACGTGATCGAGCGCGTTCGCGAGATCGGGATCCTCCGCGCCGCCGGGATGACTCGTCGGCAGGTCTGGCGCTCGGTCGTGGTCGAGGCCGGGATCCTGGGCCTTGCCGGGGCGATCCTCGGGATCGTGCTGGGACTCATCGTGGGTGTCGTCATGGTCATCCTCGCGGGCGGGCGCCCCGATGTCGCGGCCGGCATCCCCTGGCAGGTCGTCGGCCTCACGGTCCTCCTGGGCGTCGCGGTCGCCATGCTGTCGGCCGCCTATCCGGCGCGCCTGGCCAGCCGCCTCCCGATTGCCCGCGCGGTCCAGTACGAGTGACCAACTGCTAGACTCGGGTCGGCTCCTCGCCATCCAGGTGATCCCCGAAGCGGAGACCGCATGACGCTCGCCATCCCGAGGCTCGACCGGACCACGGCCGAGGAACGCGGCCTCACGATCGCCGACTTCCTGGTGCCCATCCGCGTCGGCGAGCGGGTCAACGCCCGGGTCCGGCACGTGGTGCTGATCCTCATCGGCGTCCTCATCGTCGCGGTCTGCGCCCAGATCTACATCCCGACCACGCCGGTGCCGTTCACCGGCCAGACGTTCGCCGTCCTGGCCGTGGGTGGTGCGCTCGGCTTCCGGCGCGGTGCGATGTCCCTCGCCCTGTACGTGCTGCTGGGTGCCGTCGGGTTGCCGATCTTCGCCCAGTCCGCGTCTGGTGTCAGCGTTGTCCTCGGGACCAGCGGCGGCTACCTCATCGGCTTCGTCCTGGCAGCGGCGGCCGTCGGGCGCCTGGCCGAGCTCGGCTGGGACCGGAACATCGCCGGGTCGCTGGGGGCGATGCTCATCGGGAGCGTCCTCATCTATACGGTCGGATTGCCATGGCTGGGCATCGTGGGCAAATTCTCGCTCCAGGACACGATTGCCTTTGGCTTGACCCCGTTCCTGGCCTGGGACGCCGCCAAGCTGGCCGTGGCTGCCGCGATCTTCCCGGCGGCCTGGTGGATCGTGGGTCGCCGTCCGGACGACCGCTAGCGCGGTCAGGGACCCGCTGGATCGCCAGCGCTGGCCGGTGACTCCTGGATGCCCTGCTTGAGGCTTCGATAGGAGTCGCGCAGGAGCCTCGCCACCTCCGGCCAGTAGGCACCTCCCGCCCCCCGCGGGCCGTCCGGGTCGTCGGTGGCACCGCGATCCCGAACCTCGGCCGCCAGGCCGCGCAGCCGGCCGGCTTCTGCCACGGATTCCCGCGGCACGCCGTAGAGGCTGGCATACAGATCGGTGATCGAAGCGCCGGCGGCCTTGCCTGCAGCCAGGCCGATCTCCCGGCGGACAACCCACCAGCGAAGCTCGTGTCGGGCGACGGCATCGACGTCGACATGCGCCGGCAGGTTCATCGACCGGTACGCCCGACCGATAGCAGCGGCGAACCGCTCGTAGTCGCCGGTCGAGCGTCCGAAGCCGGCCGCCGCCTTCGTCAGCAGCAGGCTCGCCCAGACGGCCCGAGGCCATGACAGCTGGGCTTGCGCCCGGATCGCCTTGACGAGCAGGACGAAGAGCCGCGCCGGCTGGCGACGGTAATACGCCTTCCACATCCGTGTTTCGAGCCGGGCGAGCTCGTCAGGGTCGAAGTCCCGGCCCCAATGCATCCCCGAATCCATCGACCACCTCCGTCCGATATCTTGCCCCGGTGGATACGAGAGCACCGATCGCCCGGATGAGGGACGCGCACCAAGCCGGCCTGTACGGGCCTGACTCCGAAGCCTGGCGGCTGAATCGCGAAGCGCTTCTCTTGCTCGGTGCGGGTCCGCGAGCGCTGCTGCTGCAGCTCGCCCATCCTGCGGTCGCGGCCGGCGTGGCCGAGCATTCCGATTTTCGGACGGATCCCTGGCGCCGGCTGGCGGCGACCCTGCGCAGCTACCTGACAATCGTCTACGGGACCACCAGCGCAGCCCGCGCGGAGATCCGACGCCTCAACATGCTCCATCGCGACATCGTCGGAACGGGGTATTCGGCGCGCGACCCGGCGCTTGCCCTGTGGGTCCACGCGACCCTCATCGATTCGACGATCGTGGCCAACGACGCCTGGCTCGGGCCAGTCTCGCGGGATCGTCGCGCCGCCTTCTACCTGGAGACCCGCCCCATCGGCCGGGCGTTCGGCGTCCCGGACGAGCTGTTGCCGGTCGACCTCGATACGTTCGAGGCGTACGTGGGGGCGATGCTGGCGCCCGGCGGCCCGGTACGAGTCTCGCCCCTGGCGCGTGAGCTTGGCGCTGTCGTCCTGCGACCCCCGCTCGCTCCGCTCGCGTCGTGGTTGCCATTCGGCGCGGCCGTGGCTCCGTGGCTGGCGCGGATGCCGGTCGCTGCGTACGAGTGGACGTTGTGGCCGTCGGTCGGGCTGCTGCCGGCCGCTGTTCGCCAGGAATACGGGCTGCGGTGGGGCCGGCGGGAACGGCTCATCTCGGGGTGGCTGGTTGCGGGTTGGCGAACCTGGTTGCCTGTTCTCCCGCGATCCTTCCGGCAGATGCCCCGGGCCCTGGCCGCGGATCGGCGCACGGACGGCCCTGACATGGGTGGCCCGGCCGTCGCACGCGACGGTCCGGCTGGCCCCGGCGCGTAGACTCTCGATCGTGACCGCCCCGACCCGGCCTGACCTCCGCACTGACCCATTGCTCGATGCCATCCGCGCACGAATTCCGGGGCTGCGCCTGCTCACCGACGAGGTGGATCGCGAGCCCTTCCGATCCGACGAGACACCGTACTTGCACGCCGGGCTGCCGCGGGCCGTCGCGCTGCCGACGACCACCGACCAGGTGGCCGAGCTCGTCCGGATCGCCGCCGAGCTGCGAATCCCGATCGTCCCGCGAGGCGCCGGCTCCGGACTCTCCGGCGGTTCGGCCGGTATCGAGGGCGCCCTGACGGTCGCCTTCACGGCGATGGACCGGATCGTCGAGATCGATCGCGAGAACCTCGTCGCCGTCGTCCAGCCCGGGGTCATCAACGCCACGCTCAAGGCGGCCGTCGCGGAGCAGGGGCTCTTCTATCCGCCGGACCCGGCCAGCTACGAGATCTGTTCGATCGGCGGCAACCTCGGCACCAACGCGGGCGGCCTCTGCTGCGTGAAGTACGGGCAGACGCGCGAATCGGTCCTGTCGCTCGAGGTGGTGATGGCCGACGGAGCGATCATCAGGACCGGTGGCCGCAACCTGAAGGACGTCGCGGGCTACTCGTTGACCCACCTCATCGTGGGCAGCCAGGGAACCCTGGCCCTGATTACCGAGGCAACCCTGAAACTCCGCCCGGCGCCGCCGCCGCGGTCGACCATGCTGGCCTTCTTCCCCACGCTCGACGGCGCCGGAGACGCGGTCGCCGGGATGGCCGCCGCCGGTCTCTCGCCGGTGACGCTCGAACTGCTCGACCGCTTCACGATCGGGGCGGTCGACGACATGCACGGCCTTGGCCTCGACCGTACGGCCGCGGCGATGCTGATGGTCGAGTCCGACATGCCGGGCCTTGCCGCGGACGATGAGCTCGGCCGGGCGGAGGCCGCTTGTCGCGTCGCCGGCGCGAGCGATGTCATCCGAGCGGCGGACGCCACGGAGGCCGACTGGCTGCGCCAGGCACGTCGGGCCGCCCACTATGCGCTGGAGCGGATCGGCGAGGTCCGAATGGAAGACGTCGGCGTCCCTCGGTCCCGGGTCCCGGACCTGCTGCGCGCCATCGAACGGATCGCGGCCAAGCACGACGTACGAATCGGGACGTTCGGCCACGCAGGCGACGGCAACCTCCACCCGGACCTCGTCTTCGATCGAGGCGATCCGCGGGCAGAGGCGCTGACCAAGCTCGTGCAGGCCGATCTCTACCGGGCGGCCCTCGAGCTCGGAGGGACCGTGACCGGCGAACACGGAATCGGCGTGGCGCGGCGCGACTGGCTCGAGATCCAGCGCGGCCCGGACGCGGTCCGGGTGATGCGCGCGATCAAGACCGCCCTCGATCCCCTGGGCATCCTGAACCCGGGTCGGGTTCTGTGAGGCTGGTGGTTCCGGGGCTCCAAAGCGGCGCTCACGGCCCTCGGCCTCCCACGGCGCTCGGGTCTCCCTGCCTCCCTCGCGGCGCCCGGCCTCCCTTGCGGCGCCCGGCCTCCCTTGCGGCGCCCGGCCTCGACGCCGCGCTCGGCCTCGACGCCGCGATGACCCGGCCCGCCTCGCCGCGATAACCCCGCCCGGCTTCCACGCCGCGACGACCTGCCCGGGCGGCCCTCGTCACCGCGAAACGGCGGAACAGCCATGGGGTGACTGCTGAGGCCGATCGGCAACCGTTGGCCGGCCGCCTCCGGAGCCTTGTGCCCTCGACCTGAGCGTGGCCAGGACCGGCGACCCGTGCTCCCGACCCGAATCACGTCCGAGTTTGACCCAGCATCGGCCCTACAAGCCCCCGGGTGGATGTTGCGCCGTTTCGGTTGCCGGATGCGGCACCACCATCCGCCCGGCGCCGCGATCCGCCCGGCGCCGCCATTCGCCTGACTCCGGCAGCCGGGTTGATCCGCCGTCGCTCGGCTGGCGAACACACATCGTGATGCCCGCGCTGCTCGCCAATCGTCTCGCGCTGCCCGTGGTGGCCCTGGTTGCGTGCATCGTCGCGGCGAGTTGCAGCCCGGCCGGGGCCGCGAATTTCGGCTCCCCGGTACCGTCGTCG
>JAXDKX010000429.1:0-15834 GCA_034666905.1 Chloroflexota bacterium
CCAGACCGGGATCTCCGGCGGCAGGCCGAAGACCGTCACGCCACCCATCTGCATCCCGGTCAGCCTGGCGGTCTCCTCGGCTGGCGCGAACGAGGCCTTGCGCGTGCCCAGCCGGTCGCGAACGGTCCGGTTCACGTCCAGCCGATACGGAGCCAACGTGACGCAGGCCGCGAATCGCGGCGGATCCGACTTGCCAATGACCACGATCGTGTTGGCCGAGTCCTCCGGCGAGAACCCGTAGGCCGCGCAGAATGCGGCCGTGTCGGCGAGCGCCGGATCGCACGGGAAGAGCTCGTATGCCACGCCAAGATCGCGCAGCTGGGCATCGAGCCAGGCTCGACCGTCGTCGTCTGTCACGGTCGGGAACGCTACCATCAGCCGATGCCCGACCGCTCCACCGCCAATCCGATGGCGCCGGCCGACCTCGAGGCGTATCTGGCTCGCTTCGCGTGGCATCCCGAGCCCGAGCTGATCGGATATCGCGATGCGGGCGCATCCCGTGCCGAACTCGAACGCCTCGGCGCGGAGACCTGGTCGGCGGCACTCGACTTCCTGTATGGCCACGCCATGGATCGAGCGATGGGCGCACCGTCCGGCTACGAGGCCGCACGCCGCTCGTTCTACGGAGCTGACGCGGGACCGTCCGCCGCCCCGGCGGGCCCGACCCCGTCGGCCGCGATCCTCGACGAGTTCCGGACGCGGCTCGCCGGGGGCCAGATGAATTCGCAGCATCCCCGTCAGTTCGGCTACTTCACGCCACCACCGTTGCCGATCTCGATCATGGGCGAGCTCCTCGCCCAGATGACCAACCAGGGCGTGGACGTCTGGCATGCAGGTCCCCTGGCAGCCTTCGTCGAGGAGGAGGTCGTCCGCTGGTTGTGCGACCTGGCCGGATATGGGCCGGAATCGTTCGGCTTGCTGACGTCAGGTGGCGTCATGGCCAACTTCATGGCGATGACGCTGGCCCGCGACATCCACCTCGGGCGGATCCTCGAAGCGGGACGGCCGCCGCGCGGCTCGATGCTGGAGGGCGTCCGGGTGTACACCTCCGACCAGTCCCACTTTTCGATCGCTCGGTCGCTCGACCAGCTGGGGTTCCCGCCCGAGACGCTGGCGATCATCCCGGCGGACGCCGCGTTCCACCTGCGCGGCGAGCCGGTCACCGCGGCCATCGCCCGCGACCGGGCGGCCGGCCTGACGCCATTCGCGATCGCCGCGGTCGCAGGCTCCACCAACACGGGCTCCGTAGACGCCATCGGCGAGCTGGCCGACGTCGCCTCGGCCGAGGACCTCTGGTTCCACGTGGACGCCGCGTACGGCGGCGCGGTCCGCCTCTCGACGCGTGACGCCGGGCGCGTCCCTGCCCTGGATCGGGTGGATTCGATCACCGTGGATCCGCACAAGTGGTTCTTCCAGGCCTACGACATCGGCGGCCTGATCGTGCGCGAAGGTGGGCACCTGGCCACCGTCTTCGGCGGGCGAGCGCCCGAGTACTACCGTGGCGGGGAGGATGACCATGGCGCCAGGACCTTCCTCCGACAATCACCCTTGGGTAATACCCATCACCCAAGGGAAATCGACGATGGCGGGGCTCACGGCGGGGCCTACGGCGCGGCAGCCGGCGCGGCCCGGGGCGGGGCCCACGGCGGGGCGGCCGGCGCCGCCGACGACGACCACGGCGATCAGCTGAACTTCTACAAGCTGGGCTTCGAGGGGACGCGCCGCTGGCGTGCGCTGAAGCTGTGGATGTCGTGGAAGCACCTGGGCACGCAGGGCTTCGGCCGGTTGATCGAGGCCAACGACGATCTCGCCGCCCACCTGGCCCGCCGCTGTGCGGCAGCCGACGACTTCGAGGCGCTGCCGGAGGTCCCCGAGCTGTCGGTGGTCTGTTTCCGACACCTGCCCGGGGGTCGCGACGCGGCCCTCGCCCTGCCCCCGGCCGAGCTCGACGCGCACCAGGACGGGCTGCAGTCCGCGCTGGAGATCTCGGGTGACGGATGGCTGACGACGACTCGGCTGCGCGGGGCGACCTACCTTCGCGCCGGGATCGTCAACTACCTGTCCACCGAGGACGACGTCGACCGCCTGCTGGCGACGTTGCGATCCCTCGCCGATCAGTCTCGACCGCGAGCCGCCAGCCGGTCCTGAAGCCGGAACCATTCCCCGACGAAGGGCAGGAACCAGGGACGGCCTTCGTACGGCGCTGGTACGAGGGGGAACTTGAGCCGGCTCAGCACCGGGGGCTCGCCGCCAGCAAGCCATTCCCCGACCTTCGTTCCGAGATGTGTCATCAGCGCAACGCCGGTGCCGCAACAGCCCAACGCGTACGCCACGCCGTCGGCGGTTCGACCGACGTGCGGCATCCGGTCGAGGGTGAAGCCGACATTGCCACCCCACGCGTAGTCGATCCGGTGGCCGGCCAGCTGCGGATGCACCTCGAGGAGGCCGCGGTGGAGGATCCTGGCCGTCCTGTCGATCGAGGTCGGGAGGAAGCTTGCACGACCGCCGAAGATCATCCGGTTGTCCGCCGACACGTGCCAGTAATACAGGAAGTTCTTCGTGTCGAAGAACGAGCGACCCTTCGGCGAGATCTGGTGCGCGAGCGCCTCGGGGAGCGGCTCGCTGGCGATGATGTAGCTGCCGATCGGGATGATCCGGCGACGGAGCGCCGGCGCCACCCCGTCGGTGTACCCATTGGTGGCGACGAAGACGTCGCGTGCCAGGATCGCGCCGCGCTCGGTTTCGACCACGAAGCGCCCGTCTGCCTGGCGTCGAATCGCTCGAGCTCGGACGTACTCGTGCAGGTCGGCCCCGGCATGATCGGCGGCGGCGGCCAGGCCGGCGAAGTAGCGGCCTGGATGGAGCAGGCCACTGCCCGGGACGACGAGGGCACCGAAGTAGGCGTCCGAGCCGATCTCCTCGCGGATCCGATCGCGGGGTACGACGGTCGTCTCGATCCCGGCCGACGCGAGGTCCTCCTGGGCGTGAAGCAGTTCCTTGACGTGCGAAGGCGCATAGGCAAGCTCGAGATGGCCGACCTCCCGGAAATCGCAGTCGATCGCCTCGTCGGCGATGAGCCGCTTCACGGTCTGGTAGCCATCGAGCGTCTCGCGGTACAGGGCCCGCCCAGTCTCCGTGCCGTACCGCCGGATCAACTCACCAGGTCCCCATTTGTAGCCGGCGTGGACGATCCCGCCGTTCCGGGTGGAGGCCCCGAATCCGAGACTGGCAGCCTCCAGGAGCGTGACGGCGACACCGCGACGGGCCAGCTCGCGGGCGGCGTTGATCCCGGTGTAGCCGCCGCCGATGACGACGACGTCGGCGGCGTCCGGCAGCTGTCGCCCGGCTCGATCCGGGAGTGCCGGCATCGTCGCCTGCCAGAATGGGCGGCGCTCGAAATCGGGGTTCAGGGTCGAGTCGGCCATCGGCTGAGGGTAGCCAGTGCGCGCCGCTCGCGCGGCCTCGTCCCGGCGCGTGGCTCCCGTTCGCGGCGGTCGCCTAGGTGTCGGCGGCCTCGTAGGCGAGTTCGCCGCCGGCGATGGTCACGAGCACCCGCCCGCGCAAGTCCATCCCGACCAGCGGCGTGTTCTTGCCGCGGGACAGCAGGGCCTCGTGGGTCACGGTCCAGGAGTCGGAGCGATCGAAGACCACCAGGTCGGCACTGGAGCCTTCGGTGAGACCAGCGGTCGCTCGCCGCGAGCGCCCGGCGAGGATGGCGGACGGTCCGACCGTCAGGGCTTCGATCGCTCGCATCAGCGGCAGGCGGCCGGCATCGGCGGCGGCCATGAGCGCCCCGAGGGCGGTCTCGAGCCCGCTGATCCCGTTGGCCGCGAAGCCGAATTCGACGGCCTTGTCGACCTCGGTGTGGGGGGCATGGTCGGTCGCCACCGCATCCGCCGTTCCGTCGAGCAGGGCCTCGAGGCAGGCGGCTGCGTCGCCCCACGGTCGAAGCGGCGGGTTGACCCGGAGCGAAGAGGCGTAGGGCGCCGCGACGAGCGCACCATCGGTCCACGGATCGTCGCTCGCCTCCCACGCCCAGCGGCGAGCGCCGGCGATCCATTCGTCGCTGAGCGTGAGGTGGTGCGGCGTGATGTCGCAGGTGACCGGCAGTCCAGCCGCCTTGGCCCGGCGGACGAGGTCAAGCGCGACGGCCGTCGAGAGGTGGGTGAGGTGCAGGCGCGCCGTCGGGACGTCGCGGACGACGTCGGCGAGGATCGCCAGGTCCCGCCCCACCGCCGACGCCTCCGCCGCGGATGGCCAGCCTCGCAGGCCAAGCACGGTGGCCACGTACCCATCGTGCGCCTCGGCTCCCGCAGTCAGCGACGCGTCCTCCGCATGGTCAACGACTGGCAAGCCGAGCGCACCTGCGTAAGCCAGGGCGGCTCGCAGGATGGAGGCCGAGCGAATCGGCGACCCGTCGTCGGAGAAGCCGACCACGCCCGCATCCGCCAGCTCGCCGAGAGCCGCCAGCTGGTCCCCCGCCCGTCCAATCGTCACCGCTCCGTGCGCCAGCAGCTCGACCGGCGAGCCCGACGCGACCGCTGCGGCCCGGACCCGCGCGAGCACGCCTGGCTCGTCCAGTGCCGGTTCCGTGTTCGGCATCGCGCAGACCGTGGTGAATCCGCCGTGGGCCGCCGCGTTCAAGCCGGAGGCGACAGTCTCGGCATCCTCGTTGCCGGGCTCGCGAAGGTGTGCGTGGAGGTCGATGAATCCGGGCGCGACCACGATGCCATCGGGCCCGATTCCATCGGCCTCGGCCCCGGCCAGCCAGGTCACGGCCTCGAGGATGCCGCTCCGCACGACGACCTCGCCCGGTCCCTCGCGGCCGATCGACGGATCGACCAGCCAGGCTCGGCTGATCTCGAGGTCGATCCCCGGGCTGGTCATGCCCGGACCTGCGTCGCGGTCACCCCGGGACCTGCGTCCCGGCCAGCAGGTAGAGGACGGCCATCCGGACCGCCACGCCATTGGTCACCTGGTCCGTGATGACCGACTGGGCCCCGGCGGCCACGTCGGCCGCAATCTCCACGCCCTCGTTCATGGGGCCCGGATGCATCACGAGCGCACCCGGCCGGGCGAGCGCGAGCCGATCGCGTGTCAGCCCATATCGGGCCGCGTATTCCCGCAATGACGGAAGCAGGCCGCTCGCCATCCGCTCGCGCTGGATCCGGAGGGCCATGACGACGTCGGCGTCGCGCAGCGCCTCGCTTACGGACGACGTGACCTGGAACCGGCGCCCCGCCGCGCCTCGGGCGGCCCACGCCTCGAAGCCCCGCAGCAGCGTGGGCGGCCCGCACAGCCAGAGGTCCGCGCCGGCCGCCGTCAAGGTCCAGATGTTCGACCGCGCCACCCGGGAGTGGAGCAGGTCGCCGAGGATGACCACCTTCCGGCCGGCGAGCGATCCGCCGGGCAGGCGCTGGCGAATCGTGTACAGGTCCAGCAACGCCTGGGTCGGATGGGCATGCCAGCCGTCGCCGCCGTTGAGCACCGAGCCGCCAAAGATCTCGGCCGCAAGGTACGGCGCCCCTGACGCCGAGTGGCGGATGACCAGCATCTGGGCGCCCAATGCCTCAACTGTCCGGACCGTGTCGACGAGGGATTCGCCCTTTGACACGGATGAGCTCGCGGCCGCGATGTTCACGACGTCGGCCGACAGGTTCCTGGCCGCCATTTCGAATGACACCCGCGTCCGCGTGGAGGCTTCGTAGAACAGGATCGTCACCTGGCGGCCTCGCAGGGCGGGCACCTTCGCGATCGGTCTGGCGAGGACCTCGCGCATCGCGTCGGTCGTGCGCATGACCAGCTCGAGGTCTGGAGCAGTCAGGCGGTCGACATCGAGCAGGTGGCGGTGGTGCCAGGTAGCCGGCTGGCTCTCCGGTGCGGCATCCACCGACGGAACCGTCACGGCGGTCGATCCGCCCATCGGATCGACCACGACCTTCAACCGACGGGCTCGGCCATGGGCGCGGCTACGATCCGTTCGATCTCGACACCGTCCTCCGCGTCGATCTCCTCGAGGTGCACGCGGACGAGCTCTTCGCGCGAGGTCGGGACGTTCTTGCCGACGTGGTCGGCGCGGATCGGGAGCTCGCGATGGCCGCGATCGACCAGGACCGCCAGCCGGATCGCCTGGGGCCGCCCGAAGTCCACGAGCGCATCCATCGCCGCCCGGATTGTCCGGCCGGTGTACAGGACGTCATCGACCAGCACGATCGTCTTGCCGTCGATCCCGCCGGGGAGCTCCGTTCCCTTGACCACCGGCTGCTGCGCGACCATCGAGAGGTCGTCGCGATAGAAGGTGATGTCGAGGGCGCCGACCGGGATCTCCACGCCCTCGTGCTCGGCAATCGATTCGGCGATCCGGCGGGCCAGCGGTACGCCGCGGCGCTGGATCCCGATGAGCACGAGGCCCTCCGTGCCGGCCTGCTTCTCGACGATCTCGTGGGAAAGGCGGATCGTCGCCCGGCGGATCTCGTCCGCGGTCATGATCTGACGGCCGCTCATCGCTCCTTCCCGGCCTCTCGGGGCCATCCTGGCGGCCTCACGGGGCCGTGGCTGAAGGGTTCGGCCAAGAATAGCGCGCCGGATCGGCCCGGGTCAGTAGACGGAGACCGTCACCCGCGTCACGCCCGACCATCCAGGGCAGCCACAGATCGTGAAGAAGTCGGGTCGATAGAGGTCCACGACCCGGGATGCCTTGATCGGACCGTAGTCGTTCACGACCCGCTCCAGGCAGCCACTGGTGCCGCAGATCACGACGGTCGTGCCACGCGGCAGTCGCATTGCCGTCGTCCCGTTGTCGTAGAACGTGGCATCACCCGTCAGCGTATAGCGCGGCGGCTTCCGGACGAACGCCGCGCCCGATTCCGGCTGGTTCAGCCTGATGCGCGCAGTCGGGCCGGTCTCTGGAGCCGAGCCGGGCTCGATGAAGGACGCGTCCTGCCCAATCGAGCCGGCCGCAGCGTAGGCAGCGTCAAGCGATCCGATCGAGATCGCCGATCGCACCGGGTTCGCCGAGACCGAGAGCGGCTGGAATGCGCTTGCCGGGAGGAGTTCGAGCGGGCTGGGTGCCCGTGAACCGGCGAGACCCGGAAGCGCGACCAGGGCGAGGGCGGCGATGAGCACCGACCCTACGACCAACCTGCTGGGCCGCACGAGACGCAGACCATACGACGGACGGCGACCGTTTGCACGCCCCGTTCGCGCAGCCCGACACCTGACCGCCCAGCCCGCCACGGCGGTGGAGCGCAAGGAGCCCGCCGAGCACGTGAGCGAGCGCACTCCGTGTGCGTGAGTAAGCGCGCGCAGGTGGCGACGCCGCGATCCGCCGGCCGGGCGGGTGGGCTATTGGATGACGATGGCGCCTTCGACCGGGACGCTTTCCACGGCCCCGACCTCGTCGGCGGTCCAGGCCACGACCTGGATGCGACTCCCCTCGCCACCCTGGCCGGGGGGCGTGGCCCACGCCAGTCGACCCTCGCGGATCGAGAACCCGGGCAGGGCCGGAACGTCCTGCGGTGCTCCGGCCGGACGGGTGACGATGCCGGTCGCGGGATCGACATGCAGGAGACTCAGCCGCCCGATCGTCGGATCGACAGCGTCGGCGAGCCAGACCGCCAGCCACGTTCCGGTGTCGTCCCAGCGGACATCGAATTCCGAGATCGGGCCTTCGGCCAGGACCTGCGGACCGATCGGGATCGCCGGCTCACCGGGCTCCGGCGACTGGTCGCTCGGCAGGTTCGATTCGAGGGTCGCGCTGGGCAGCTCGGTCGGCACCGGCGTCTGATCGGCTGGCAGCGTTGGCTGATCACCCGGTCCAGGGCTGGCACTCAGGTCGGACAGCGCCTGGAACGCATGAGCGACCAGACGCCCGGTCCCCGGTACCATCGAGACGCCGTCGGGGCCGGCCCGCACGGTCCCCTCCCACGCCGCCACCCAGACCCCGGTCGGGTCGACCACCGGTTGCCAGTCCGCGCCGAGCATCGGCGTTTCGAGGCCGGTGGCCGGATCGATCAGAACGGTCTGCGTGGCAAATTCCGGCGCGGGCGTCGGTTCCGGCAACGTGCCGGGCTCGAGGGTCGGCGCGCTCCCGTCCGGAGAAGGCGTGAGCTCCGGTGTGGCGCCGGGCTCGCCTGACGGATTGGCCTCGGCCGACAAGGTCAGACCTGGAGTGATGCGGCTGCCGAGCAGCTCGTTGCCGACCCACGACGCGAAGACGCTCGCATGATCGGCCGTCAGCGGCATCGCCTGGGGATCGCCTACGTGCCAGGCATAGATGTCCGGCCCCGCCGAGCCGTCTGCAGGCCGGGCACTGAACGCAAACCACGCACCATCGGCGGAATATCCGGCCCCGCGTCCAACGATCGTGACGTTGGTGAGGATCGCCACGGCCGGTCCGAGCGTCGGTGCCGGGCTGCCGGTATCCGGGGCGGACGCCTCGAACGTCGGCGTCTCGATAGCTGAGGGACTCTCGGACGACGTCGGCGCCGGCGTGACGATCGGCTCAGCGGTCGGAACAGTGACAGACGGAGCCGGCGTGTCCAGCAGAGGCATCGAACTCGGGAGGGGCGCAGCCGGCGCCGGCGTCGGCAGCGCCACGACGATGACGGCGTCGGCGCCGGCGGCGTCCGTGCCGACGACGACCGCCTGCTGGTCGACCGGAGACTGGAAGACGAACTTCGGCGTTGCCATCAGGCTCACCCGCCTGGCGTGACCGTCGGCAATCGGCGCGCAGTCCGGCTGGCGATCGAGCGGGCAGACCGAGTCGATGTTGGCGACGTTATAGGCGAAGGCCCCGTCGTCCCGGGTGCCGAACCAGCGAACCTCCCCGACGCCGACCGCGATGGCGGTCGGCGCGGCCTTCAGGCTCGCGATCTGGCTCTCGGCCGGCTGCACCGACCCAAGGGCGACCCCGAACCCACCGATGAAGCCACCGGAGAGCGCCGTCGCCACGAGGACCACCGCGACCACGGCGAGACCCGAGATGGCCCCGATGGCGGGCCGGGACCGCGCCGGGGAGCGGCCGGCAGACGGTCGAGCCGGTCCTCGCGACGCCGCCTCACGCTCGATGCCGGCTGTCGTCCGAGCCCAGAGATCCCGCGGCGGCTCTGGGCTGACGTCTCGGAGCCGGCGAAGCTCGAGGCGGTCGGCAGTGTAGGCATCGGCGACTGCGGCGCAGACCGGGCAACCCGCGAGGTGGGCGTCGAGCCACTCGGCCTCCCTGGGCTCGAGCGGCGTGTCGAGTCGCTCCGCGGCTCGAACCCGGGCGCGTTCGTGTGCTGACGCCCAATGGTCCGCTCGGCGCCCGACGCGACGGAGCCGGCTCATCCCGAGCCCTCGCGTGGCGCGGCTCGACCCGGTTCCGCAGCTTCGCTGCGCTCGGCCGCGAGGGCCTGGCGGAGACTCTCGCGTGCCCGGGTCAGGAGCGCGCGAGCCGCCACGTGGCTGACACCGAGCGCTGTTGCGAGCTCGACGCCGGTGAGATCGTGGAGCTCGGCCAGCAGGAGGGCGGCGCGCTGGCGCTCCGGGATCCGGGCCAGGGCCCGCTGCATGTCGGCCGACAGGCGCGTCTCCATGACCAGGTGCTCGGCGGACGGGGCCGATCCGTGCGACTCGCCGGTCCACGGGAAGAAACGGATGATCTTGCGCCGCCGGATCTCATCCAGCGCCACTCGATGGGCGATCTGGTACAGCCACGCCCGCGCGTTCTCGGGCTTCTCGAGCGTGTCGTAGTTCCGGTACGCCTTGATGAACGCGTCCTGGGTCAGGTCGGCGGCCAGTTCAGGCTCGCGCAGCATCCGCAGCAGGTACGCGTAGATCTCGGTGTGGTGCTTGCCGAAGAGGGTCTCGACGAAGACAGATGCCTCGTCGCGATCCCACGCGCCGCTCATCGCGAAATCTCGCGGTCCGGTGGTGTTGGGGCGGCCGAGAGGATCGCGCGTAGGGGCGAGGGGGAGATCGACGACCACAAGAGCTCCGAGCGGATGGAAACACGAAGCGCGGTCACTGGGCGGCGCGCGCTCGTCGGCCCAATGACGAGGGGCCTCAACCGAGTGTGACGCCCGGCGGGCGCGCGACCCGTCAACCCGTGCCGCCGCCTGTCAGCTCGGCTCGACCAAGCAGCTCCTCGACCGCGTCCTCCGGCGAGACCGGGTTGACCGGCAGTCCCGTGCCGAGCTCGAGGCCGGCGATCTCGCGCAGCCTCGGATGGATCTCCCAGTGCCAGTGATAGGTGGCATCGATCTGCTCGCGCAGCGGCGCGCTATGCAGGACGAGGTTGTACGGGGGGCCGTCGAGGCTCGTGGCGAGGCGGGACAGCACCTGGCGAAGGGCCTCTGCGGTGGCAGCCACATCAGAGACGGTCGCCCGCCCGAAATCGGCCTGGTGGCCGCGCGGGACGATCCAGACCTCGAACGGCGAACGCGAGGCGTACGGGGCAACGGCGACGCTCGACGCGTCGTCCCAGATGAGCCGCTCCGGCGCCTGCGACGCCTCGCGAACGATGCGGCAGAACGGGCATTCCCCTTCCCGGATCACGAATCGGGCCGCGCCCCCCATCTCCTCGGCGATCCGGTGCGGGATGAGCGGCAGGTCGTACAGGTCGAGGCAGAGGTGGTTGGTCCGGGCGCCAGCCTGGACGCCCCAGTTCTGGACGACCTGCAGGTAGTCGGTCTGGCCGGAAACCCGGGCGTCGGCGAGGGCGTCGCGGGCGCGGCCAAGCAGGGCCTCGATCAACTCGTTGCCCACGGCGTGGAGGGGCCGGTGCTCGTTGGGCGGCGCGACGATCGTTCGCCAGCTGCCGGTCGCACGGGCCTGGGCGAGCGGTATCTGGGCAATGGAACGGTCGAGCTCGCGCGCCTCCTCACCGGTCCCGACGACGTGGAACGCATAGTCCTTCAGCATCCGGATCCGGACGCCGTCGCCGTGCGGGCTGGTGCAATTCGCACACCCTTCCGCGCGATCGTCGACCGGCTCGGCCGCCCTCGCGAAACGGTCGCGGTGGAAGGCGCGGTCAACCATCGTGGCGACCCACCAGCCAGTGATCGGGTCCTTGCGAAGCTCGAACAGGCCGGCCGCCACCGGCTCAGACCCCGTCAAGCGGTGCGCCGAGCTCGTTCGCGAGCGCGTGCGCGAAGATGATTGCGGCTCGTTCGACGCCTTCGCTCGAGGGCCGAGCGTCGTGCTGGCCGAGCTCGGCCGCGATCGAGGTCGACGTCACGCCCTGCATGCCGCACGGATCGATCAGGTCGAAGTCCGCGAGGTCGACCGTCACGTTGAGGGCGATCCCGTGGTAGCTGACGCCGCGCTCGACGCGAAGCCCGAGTGCGCCGATCTTGCGCGGACTGGAGCCAAGGGGATCGCACCAGCAGCCGGGACGGCCGTCGAGTCGTGCCCCGATCACGCCGTGGGCGCCACAGGTCGCGATCAGGGCCGCCTCGAGGGCGCGCACGAGGGGCCGGATCATCAAGCCGCGGCGCGATAACGCGAGGATCGGATAGGCAACGAGCTGGCCGGGGCCATGGTAGGTGACCTCGCCACCGCGCTCGACCTGGACGACCTCGATCCCGCGGGCGTGCAGCGTTTCGGCGGACGCCAGGATGTGGGCGGGGTCCGCGTTCCGGCCGAGCGTCAGGACCGGAGGATGCTCGAGCAGGAGCAGCCGGTCGCCGATCCGATCATCCGCACGGGCGGCCACGAGCTGCCTCTGGAGCGCAAGTGCCTCGTGGTAGCCGAGTCGCCCGAGCCAGGTCGCAACGATCGGTGCCGCCTCCGAGGTCGGTCCGTCATCCGTCGAGGCAAGGACGTTGAGTACCACGGCCGCACGATAGCAGGAGCGCCTGGCCTGGCCGGTTTGCGAGGTTCTGGCCGAGTGTGCCGATCAGGCGGGTGCGACGTCGAGGCGGAGCTGCAGCGACGGCGCAATGGCATGCGCGTCGTAGGTCGCGTCGTACGGCTCGAAGCTGAAGCCGGCGTCGCCAGCGAGCCGGCGAACTCGATGGAACTCGAGGCGGTAGTCGCTGTAGGCCTGATGGGTCAACGCCGCGGCTGCGGCGTGGGCCGGCCTGCCGGCTGCCGTCCGGGCCTCGTCACGGCTGTTCCACAGGCAGAACGACAGGCAGAGGCCGTCAGCCATCGTGGGTCCCTTGAAGTAATGGACGAAGCCGGGGGCATGCATCGCTTCGGCGTGGGCCCAGTCGTCGTACTCGACCAGCTGCAGCTCGTCGACGTCAGGTCGCCGTACCGAACGGAAGGCCACCATGTACCACTCGCCCGCCTTCACCTGCGGCGCGCAGTCGGCCCAGGTGAAGGCTTCGGCGACCGGCAGCGTCGCGTACTGGTCCGATACCGGAGCCAGTCGCTCGAAGTTCGACGAGGATCGAGGGCCCATCGCCATGCAGCATAGCTGAACACAGCCGAGATTTCCATATCATGCGACAACGGTCTGTCATGATGCGAGACGAAAGTACCAGCCTAGGGCGAACGCTCCTCGGCCAGTCCCGCGTTGATGACCCGGGCGCCCTCCTGCAGCAAGTGTGCGGTTCGCGCTCGCCATGCGGGACCGCATCGAAATGAAGGTCCGATGACCGCGATCCCGCCAACGATCCCGTCGTCCCGGAACACCGGGACGGCCATCGCCACCGACCCCTCGATCAGCTCCCCCTCGCTGGTCGCGATGCCGGTAAGGACGATGTCGCCCAGCCCATCTCGCAGCTCGGGCTCGTCAGGCGTGTTCGGCGTGATCCGCAACAGGTCCTGGCCGAGCACCTCGTCGAGAACCTCGGCGGGTGCGAACGCCAGCAGGACGCGACCCGGTGCGCCAGCGTAGAGGGGCGTCATCGAACCGGGCTCGAGGGTGACCCGAAGGGCTGCGTCGCTCTCGATCTGCTGGAGGCAGATGGACGACAACCCGATCCGGCGAACGACAGCGGCCGTCTCGCCGGTCTCCTCGGCGAGCATCCGCAGCACGGGATCGGCATGGCGAATCAGCCGCTCGCTGCTCACGTTCGCGCCGGTGCCGATCAGCAGCTTGGGCCCGAGGCGGAACTGTCCGCCGTGGCGATCGACGAAGCCGAATTCCGCGAGGGTGCGCAGGTACCGGTAGACCGTCGAGACCGGCATCTCGAGCGTCGTGCTCAACTCATCCGCCCTGGCCTCGCCGCGATCGGCGACGGTCAGGAGCAGGCGCAAGCCGCGTGCGAATGACGTGTCCTCGGCAGCCTCCTCGGGCGGACGGTCGCGCGCAGTCGGCACGGATTTCTCACGTAGCGGGAATTCGGTGGGCGGCGATGGTAGCACCGGGGACCTGCCAACGCCCGTTTGAATACGGTACGTTGCGCGAGCCGCAGCGGACCGTTCAGCCGATCAGGTTTCCGGGACCCACACTCTGCGCGACCTTCAGGGACGCCTCTGCCGCGGCCACGAGAGCGTGGGCACTCCAGCCGGGCGCAAGGGCCGCATATCCTCCCCACACGACCAGCCCGGCGGTCCGGGCAAGCGCGACCAGGGCACCGGCTTCGGCGCGAGCGGTGTCCTGATCCGTGTCGACGAGCAGGACGGCGAGCGCGGGCCCATCGAGGCGAACCAGCGGGCGGTTGACGCAAACGGCGGCGGAGCGCTTGGCCAGCCGGCCGACCGCGCCGGGGGTGTCCTCGCAGGCCACGATGAGCAGCCCGACCTTCCCGACGGCATGCGCCCCCGTGGACACCATCGCGACATCGATCAGTGGCTCGAGCAATGCGCGACGATAGGCGGCCGTCTCGCGGTCGATCAGCGCATCCCTCGAGGAGACGTGGCCGAGCAGGTCAACCGGGCGCGCCTTCGACAGCTGCTCTTCGGCGACGCGACGTTCCCGGGCGATCTCGAGCGCGGCGATCTGGTTGCGCGAACGCTCGAGCGCCGACATCATCGCCGCCTGCGAGATCGAATAGCGGAGGGTCCGGTCCAGCAGCGCGGCGTCCGTCCGGCTCTTCATCAGGAAGTCCGTCGCGCCCGCGTTCATCGCCGCCATGTCGGTCGTCCGATCCCGTTGGCCGGTGAGCATGATCAGGGCGGCGAGGCTGCCGGCTCCCCGCGCTTCGCGAACCAGGTCGACCCCGGTCTGGCCACCCAGGTGATGGTCGATCAGGAACGCGTCGTGTTCGTTCCGCGCAATCGAGGCAAGGCCCTCGCTGAATGTCGGCACCCAGTCCATCCGGTATTCCACGTCGGGTACGTCCGAGAGCAGTGAACGGGTCAAGGTCGCCTCGTCGGCGTCGTCATCGATCAGCAGCACGCGAAGAGGCTCCCTGTTGCCGAATGTCCAGGCCGGATGGCGAGTCGGAGCCCCGTTCGCGTACGCCATGCTCATGTTCTGATCTCCTGTGCGATTGAGCCGAGTTCGAACCAGTAGCCGCACAGGCGATCGAAGAGGTGCACCAGGCTCGAAAATCCGGTCGGTTTGACGATGTAGGAATTGGCGCCGGCGTCGTAGCTCGTGGCGATGTCCTCTTGCGCCGTTGACGTCGTCAGGATCACCACGGGGATTCGGTGGAACACGGGATCGGCCCGGATGATGCGAAGCGTTTCGCGGCCGTCGATTCCGGGCATGTTCAGGTCAAGCAGGACGATGCCCGGCTGCCGTGACCCGGCGCGATTGGCGTGCCGGCCGCTCGAGCGCAGGAACTCCAGCGCCTCTCGCCCATCGGCGACAAACACGAGCGGATTGCTCGCGCGGCTGTCGCGATGCGCCATCTCCGCGAGCAGCCGGTCGTCCGGGTCGTCCTCGGCGTAGAGGATGGTCAGCGAGCTGGCATCGCTCATGACGCGGGCGCCGAGCCGTGGGTCGAGCCGGTCCGGGGCAGTGTCACGACGAACGTTGCGCCGGCGCCCGGACGCGATCTGGCGGTGATCGTGCCGCCATGGAGGGCGGCGATGCGGCGGCAGATCGCCAGGCCCATCCCCGTGCCTTCGTACGCCTGGCGACCATTGAGCCGCTGGAATGGCACGAAGATCTTCTCCGCGTGCTGATCCTCGAAGCCGATCCCATTGTCGCGGACCCGAAACTCCCAGAGCGGCTGGCGATCTCCGCCGGCTTCGCCGCCTTTCTGGCCGCCGCGGGCGATCGCCTCGACGTGGACCTCCGGGGCGACGCCATCGGGATGGAACTTGAGCGCGTTCGCGATGAGATTCTGGAAGAGCTGGCGCATCTGCAGTGGACTGGCGAGGATGGTCGGGAGCGTGCCGACGTGGACCTGGCCGTTGCTCGTGCGAATGCGCTCCTCGAGGTCGGACAGGACTTCGGAGACCACGCGACCAAGGTCGACTGGCCGCGGCGGCTCCGGTTCGGTGCTCACCCGCGAGTACTCGAAGAGGTTGTCGATCAGGGATTGCATCCTGCCGGCGGCGTTCTGCATGCGCCGCACGTAGTCCTCCGCCTCGTCGTCCAGGGCGCCCGACGATCGCTCGACGAGCCGATCGCCGAAGGCCTGGATCTTCCGCAGTGGCTCCTGCAGATCGTGCGACGCGATGGAGGCGAAGTCCTGCAGATCGCGGTTGCTCCGGGTGAGCTCTTCGCTCACGGCGCGCAATTGCCGCTGCATCTCGCGAGCCTCGCTGACGTCCTCGTTCGAGCGATGGAGCTCATCGACTTTCTGGAGCAGGCGCCTGCCGGCATCCTTGCGTGCCGTGATGTCGCGAATGGCCGCCGTCACGAGGATCCCCTCGGGGCTCTTCAACGGGCTCAGCATGATCTCGATCGGGAACTCCGTGCCATCCTTGCGCCGGCCCGTCAGCTCGATCCCGGTGCCGATCTGCTGGGCGAGGGCGTCGGCTGCCGAGCGCAGGCCGTCGGCGATG
>JAXDKX010000430.1:0-5971 GCA_034666905.1 Chloroflexota bacterium
CTCGAGCGAGACCTGGTGGCCCGCGTACGACCAGCCATCGGGCTCGCCCCATAGGCCATGCAGGATGGCGAGGGTGTCCTCGAGGAGGTCCGCACGTTCGCGGATCGGTGGAAAATGCAGGCCGAGCTGGCGGTGCTCGAGCTCGTTCCAGCCGGCGCCCAGTCCGACCTCGATCCGCCCGCCGCTCATTTCGTCGACGGTCGTGACGACCTTGGCGAAGTTGCCCGGGTGGCGGAACGTCACGGGCGAGACGAGCGCACCCAGGCCGATCCGCTGCGTCTCCCGGGCGAGGCCGGCCAGGACCGCCCAGGCGTCCGTGGTTGGGCGTCCCGCCGGTCCCGGAAAGCTTGCGTAGTGATCGGACCGGAACAGCGTCTCGAACCCGTTCGCCTCGGCTCGCTTGGCGACGGCGACCTGGTCGCCATACGACAGGCCCTGTTGCGGCTCGATCATCAGCGCGAAACGCATCGTGACTCCTGCAGGTTACACGGACCGTTCAGGTTGACAGGATGGTCCGCGTGTGCGATATTATTCACGTGACAAGAACTATGGTCCCCGCCACGGCTCCGGCCAGGGCGTCCACCCCCAGGACAGACCAGATGGCCGCCATCATCGCCGATTACCGGGCGACGATGACCCAGCTCAAGTGCGCGTCGAGCGAACGCCTCCTTCGTGAGGGCGTGAGCATGGCGCAGATCCACATCATGTACACGGTCCTGCGCCACGGCGAAATGACGATGAGTCGACTCGCGGACGTCCTGAACGTCTCGGATTCGAACGCCACTGGCCTGGTCGATCGGATGGAGGAGCGCGGCTTCATCCAGCGCGATCGCGTTCCCACGGACCGTCGAGTCGTGCTCGTTCGCGTGACCGAGACCGGCGAGGCAATGCTCAAGGAGGTCGACGCGCTGAGCGACGAGATCTTCCGGACCGTCCTCGGCCGGCTCGATCCGAACCAGCTGCTCGGCGTCGCCCAGGCGGTGGCCGACCTTCGCGCGGCCATCGATGCGACCGTCGGGTTGGACCTGGATCGCCACGGCGTCTCCACGTCCGCTCCACGATCGCCGTTCAACATCGGCGGCACGCACCCCGCCAGCAACCACAGGGAAGGGACAGATCACTGATGGAATCATTCCCGGCTGAGAGCGGCGGCCAGCGTGCCCCCTCGCTTGCCGAAGACCCGGCCCTCGGCCTCAGCCACCGAGCGAAGCTCGAGATCCTGGGCGCCGTCCTGCTCGCGCTCTTCCTGGGCGCACTCGACCAGACCATCGTGGGTACCGCGCTGCCGCGCATCGTCACTGATCTCGGCGGCAACGAGTACTACACCTGGGTCGTCACGATCTACCTGCTGACATCCACGATCACGGTGCCGTTCTACGGCAAGCTCTCCGACCTGTACGGCCGCAAGCCGATGCTGATGATCGGCGTCACGATCTTCCTCGTTGGCTCGGCGCTCTCCGGGCTGTCGCAGAACATGGCCATGCTCATCTTCTTCCGAGGGGTCCAGGGCGTCGGCGCCGGAGCGCTGTTCCCGATTGCGCTCGCCGTCATCGGGGACCTGTTCACGCCGGCTGAACGAGGTCGCTACCAGGGCCTCTTCGGTGCGGTGTTCGGCATCTCGTTCATCATCGGGCCTGCCCTCGGTGGCCTTCTGACCGACAACGTCAGCTGGCACTGGATCTTCTACGTCAACATCCCGGTCGGTGTCGTCAGCCTGATCGTCCTGGCGCGCCTGCTGCCGACGGTCAAGCGGGCCGGTGCGACCCGCAACCTTGACCTGCCGGGCGCCGCCGTGTTCACGCTCGCGATCAGCGCGCTGCTCGTCGGGCTGACCAACAAGCAGTCGGGTGACTGGGCCGATCCGAGCGTCGGCGGGCTCATCGCGGTCGCCGCCATCCTCGGCGCCGTCTTCCTCGCCATCGAGGCGCGCGCAAAGGAACCGATCATCCCGCTCGGGATGTTCCGGAACCGCACGTACGCGGCATCGATCCTGTCGACCTTCCTGGTCAGCTTCGGGTTCTTCGGCGCGATCATCTTCCTGCCCCGCTGGTTCCAGTTCGTTCACGGATCGAGCGCGACCGAATCCGGCTACCAGATCTTCCCGTTGCTCATCGGCCTGATCGGGAGCTCGATCGTGTCGGGCATCCTCGTGTCGAGGACCGGCCGATACAAGGTGATCATCCTGAGCGGGCTGGTCATCATGACCGTCGGACTGGTCCTGATGACCCAGCTCACGGCCACCACCGACATCACCACCCTGTGGGTCTGGATGTTCATCACCGGCGCAGGGATCGGCCCAACGCTGTCGGTCTTCACGATCGTCGTCCAGAATGCCGTGCCCTTCAACCAGCTCGGCGTCGCCACCAGCAACCTGACGTTCTTCCGCCAGATCGGCGGCTCGGTCGGCCTGGCCATCACCGGGACCATCTTCGGCTCCCGATTGCTCTCCGAGCTGCCCGGCCAGCTGACCGCGGCTGGCGTGCCGCAGCAGGCCGTCAGCCAGTTCACTGGAGCCGGTACGGGTGCGTTGGACAACCTGGTCGGGGTCGGGGGTGACCTGGGGGCCCAGATCCTCGCGCTCGTCCCGGCCGCCGTCCGGCCCGCGGTCGAGCCATTGGTCCCGGCGATCGTCTCCGGGATCCACAACGCCTTCACGATCGGCGTCACGTCGGCCTTCCAGATCGGCGTCGTCACGACGATCCTGGCGGCCGGCGCCGCCCTGGCCATGAAGGAGATCCCGCTCCGAACAACGATGGGTGAAGCCGCGGCGACGCCGGTCGCGCCCGCCGCCGACGCGCCGCGCTGGACGGGTTCCGCGACGACCGACTGACCTCGCTCCTCCTCTCGTCCAACAGCCCCGGTGGTCCCCACCGGGGCTGTTGGCATGTCCGGCGGTACGATGCCCGGACCATGAAGCCGAGACCCGCGCCCTACCCTCCGAACCTCCAGGCGCCTGGAACGACCGGCGTCCCATTCGAGCCGCTCCTCGATATCGAGGCGTTGCCGCCGGGGGCGATGCGTCGGGTCTCGCGCGGCGACGTGGACGTCCTGCTTGCCCACACGCCGGCGGGAATCGTGGCCACCGACGATCGATGCCCGCACATGAGCGCGCCGCTCTCGATCGGCGAGCTCGCCGGTTGCGTGGTCACCTGCCCGCTCCACGATGGCCGCTTCGACCTCGCGACCGGTGAGCCGGTCCAGATGCCGACCACGGGCGGCCTCTACCCGGACGGGCGATACCACCCGGTCTGGACGCCAGACGGCCGGGAGCCAAAGAGCGACGTCCCCGGCAAGAAGGCCGAGGCCCGCCGGCTCACCCGGGTCCGGCTCTTCCGGTACTACCCGCTGCGCGTGGTCAATGACCGGATCGAGGTCGCCTTGCCGGCCCTGCCGTTGCCGGCGATCGGCGTCGCCGAGGACTAGCGGGTCTCGCCCTGGGCCTCGTGGGCTCGGGCTTGTCGCCCTCGTCGGCCGCGAATGCCTGGATGATCCGCACCACCTCGGCCGGATCGTCGGTGAACTGGAGCAGCGCGAGGTCGTCCTCATCGATGGCGTGTGCCGGGAGCAGGCTCCCGCGGACCCAGTCGAGGAGACCGGCCCAGTAGCGCTCCCCGACCAGGACGACCGGAAAATGACGGACCTTCCCGGTCTGGATCAGGGTGAGCGCCTCGAACAGCTCGTCGAGGGTCCCGAACCCGCCGGGCAGGATGACGAACGCATCGGCGTACTTCACGAACATCGTCTTGCGCGCGAAGAAGTACCGGAACTCCACGCCGAGGTCGACATACGCGTTCATGCCCTGTTCGTGGGGCAACTCGATGTTGCACCCGACGGACAGTCCCCCACCCTCGCGGCAGCCGCGGTTGGCCGCCTCCATGATCCCGGGACCTCCACCGGTGATGACCGCGTAGCCGGCCTGTGCAAGCAGCCGTCCGATCGTTCTCGCAAGCTCGTAGTCCGCCGAATCCTGCTTCACCCGGGCGGAGCCGAAGATGGTGACGGCCGGCCCGACCCTGGCCATCGCATCGAAGCCCTCGACGAACTCGGACAGGATGCGAAGGGCGCGCCACGGATCGGTATCGAGGAATGCCGGCGCGGGGTGGCGCTCGAGGAGCTTCTCGTCCTCGGTCGCGCGAGCGTCGCCTTCGAGCATCCGGGTCGCCTTGGGGGTGACCATGGTGCGGCCGGCCCGTCGCGATCCGGGCGGTCTCTGTGGCATCGGACTAGGATGCCACCCTGGAGGTGCCGGTGCGCACTCGCTGGATCATCGCCGCTGCCGTGGCCGTAACGGGGCTCGTCTGGATCGGCCAGGGGTTGGGCATCCTTCGTGGCTCGAGCCCGATGGTCGGCGACACTCGCTGGGCGATCGCGGGGTTGGGGCTGGTGGCCGGCGGGGTCCTGGTCGGCTGGACGGCGTTCAGGAATCGCCGCCAGGCCTGAGCCAGGCCGCCCAAGCCAGCTCGTCCCGTCCGGCGCTGACCCGCTGACCTTGACGGATGAGCGGGAGTCGGAGCAGGCCCGGCTCGGCCATCAGGCGCTCCATGATCCCGGCGTCATCCATCCGCAGGTAGCGCAGGCCGGCGTCACGATAGGCCCTGGAGCCCGGGTCCAGCAGTGCGGTTGCACCCAGGCGTTCGACGAAGCGGCGGAGCTCGCCGGGGGCAATTGGGCGCTTGCGCAGGTCGACAAACGAGATCGGCACCCGACGCTCCTTGAAAAAGCGGATGGCGGCGCGCGTGGCCTGATCGCGCTCCAGGCCGAAGACCTGGATGACCGGAGGCGTCGCGGCCGGCGGCTTCGGCGAGGTCACGTGAGCAGCCTAGCCGGCGGGGTACCATCGCGGCCACAGGAGGTGCCGTCTTGACGGTCTGGTTCACGGTCAAACTCGACGATCGCCCGGGCTCCCTGGCGCGCGTCGCGGCGGCACTCGGCGATCGCGGAGTCAACATCACCGGGATCGTCGGCGTGGCCGAGGACACGGACGGCGCCCTGATGCTCACCACCTCCGATGCAGCGGCCACCCGGGAGGCGTTCGCCAGCCTCGGCCTCGCGTTCGAGGAGCACGACCCGGCCGGTGGCCTGGAGCCCGACGAGCTGTCGGTCAGCGACCTTCGACCGGGTGCCGCCGGGCGCGGGTCGCTGGGCTGATGCCCCGACGACGGGCCGTCGAAGCCGCCGCGATCCGGTTCGACATCGTCGATCGCGCCGAGGCGATCTCCTCGGTCACCGCGAGGGTCGCGGAGCTCGGCGGACGGATCCGGGCGCTGGCCACGGTCCGCGAGATCGAGGGCGAACCCCCGCTGACGGAGATCGAGCTCGAGGTTGAGGGCGTCAGCCAGGAGGCCCTGGCAGCCGGACTCGAACGCCTGGCCGACGTCCGGTCGATCCGTCTCACGCGCGCGCTCGATACGGTCTTCGGCAAGCGGGTCATCGTCGTCGGCGGCGGCGCCCAGGTCGCCCAGGTGGCGCTCGGTGCCGTCAGCGAGGCCGATCGCCACAACCTCCGCGGCGAGCGGATCAGCGTCGACACGATTCCCCTGGTCGGCGAGGCGCACATCGCGGCCGCGGTCCGTGCCGTCGCAGACCTGCCACGGGCCCGGCTCCTGGTCCTGGCCGGCTCGATCATGGGCGGCGACATCAGCGTGGCGGCCGACGAGCTTCGCGCGGTCGGGATTCCGATCATCGCCCTCAACATGGTCGGCTCCATCACCGAGCACGTGGATCTCGTGGTCTCGGACCCCGTCCAGGCTGGCACGATGGCCGTGATGGCCGTGGCCGAGACCGCCACCTTCGACCTGGCGCGCCAGCGCGGCCGCCGCTACTAGCCGATCGCGCAACACTCGTGCGAATCGCGACCTGGAACGTCAACTCGCTGAAGGCTCGCCAGGAGGCCGTCGAGCGCTGGCTGGAGCGGGCAGCGCCGGACATCCTGCTCATCCAGGAGACGAAGCTGACCGACGAGGACGCCCCG
>JAXDKX010000431.1:0-3951 GCA_034666905.1 Chloroflexota bacterium
CGCTACCATCGGGCGGTGACCACCGATCAGGCCGACCTGACCAACGGCGACCTCGCCCGGATCTTTCACGAGATCGGGGACATGCTCGAGCTGAAGGGCGAGCTCGTCTTCAAGACGGTTGCCTACCATCGTGCCGCCGACGCCATCGGGCGAAGCCCGGTCGACCTCGTCACGGCCTACCGCTCCGGGGAGATTCCGCGGATCCCGGGCGTGGGCAAGGCCATCAGCGACAAGCTGGCTGAGCTCGCCAGGACGGGACGGCTCGCCCTTCACGAGCGGCTGCGGGCCGAGATCCCGCCGCGCCTCGTCGAGGTCCTGCAGGTCCCGGGTCTCGGGCCGAAGACGGTTCGACAGCTGCACGAGGAGCTGGCGATCGAATCGCTCGATGACCTGCGACTGGCGGCCGAGACGGGCCGGCTCCGAACGGTTCGTGGCATGACGGCCCGGACGGAGGCCCTGGTCCTCGAGGGGCTCACCCGGCTGGCTGACCGGCCGCCCGAGCGGATGCGCCTGGATCGGGCGGAGGAGCTCCTGACGGCGATCATCGACCTCCTGAAATCCACGCCGGGGGTCACCTCGCTCGAGCCGGCCGGCTCGTTCCGGCGCCGCCGTGAATCGATCGGGGACCTGGACGTGCTGGCCGAGACGCGCGATCCAGCCGGGTTGATGGCCGCCTTCACCTCGCTGCCGATGGTCGACAGCGTCATCAACAAGGGCGGTGCCAAGTCCGCGGTGCGCCTCATCCGGGGACCGCAGGTGGACCTGATGGCCATGCCGCCGGAAGCCGCCGGGACGTACCGGATCCATTTCACCGGCTCGAAGGAGCACAACGTCCGGCTGCGGGCGATGGCCCGCGATCTCGGGTGGAGCCTGTCAGAGAAGGGGTTCCTGCGTATCGGCGAGGATGGCGAGCCGCTCGCTGGTGACGCTGCCGAGCTCCGGACCTTCCCGACGGAGGAAGCATCGTACGCATTTCTCGGGTTGCCCTTCATCGAGCCCGAGCTGCGCGAGAACGAGGGGGAGATCGAGGCTGCCCTGGCCGGAACCCTCCCCAGGCTCGTCTCGCTCGCCGACCTGCGCGGGGACCTCCACAGCCACTCCGACTGGTCGGACGGACACCAGCCGCTCGAGGTCATGATCGAGGCCGCGAGGCGGCGCGGTCATGCCTACCAGGTCCTGACCGATCACTCGCAGTCGCTGGCCATCGCCCGTGGCCTCACTCCCGCCAGGGTGGCCGAGCAGGCAGGCGTGATCGCCGCGCTGAACGCCCGGTTCGCCTCCGAGGAGGCGGGCGGGATCGCGCCGACCGGGACACCGCCGGAAGGCTTCCGATTGCTCCACGGCTGCGAGCTGGAGATCCGCGCCGATGGCAGGCTCGACTTCGACGATGCCCTGCTGGCGCGGTTCGACCTCGTGGTGGCATCCGTCCACGTCGGCCGGCGCCAGACCCGGGCGGAGCTGACGCGCCGGACCCTCAATGCGATCCGCAGCCCACATGTCGATGTCATCGCCCATCCGTCCGGCCGCAAGATCGGCGAGCGCGACGACCTCGACCTCGACTGGGACCTGGTCTACGCGGAGGCTGCGAGGACGGGAACCGCGCTCGAGATGAACGGTTCCCCGCCGCGCCTGGACCTGGCGGTCGAGCGAGCCCGGCGGGCCGTCGCGATGGGTTGTCTCGTGTCGATCGATTCCGACGCCCATGACATCGGCGAGCTCGACTACCTGCGCTGGGGTGTCAGCCAGGCGAGACGGGCGTGGATCGGGCCCGAATCGGTGGTCAATACGCGGTCCCGGGCCGACCTGCTGGCCTGGGCCGCCGGCAAGCCGGCGCGCATCTGATGGGTCTCCGGGTCCTGGGCGACCCCGACGATCGCCCCGGTCAGCGAGACCTCGCCCTCGTTGCCGTCACCATCGTCGGGCTCTCCAGGCTGGTCGAGCCGCCGGTCGTCTGGATGGTGGCGGTGCTGCTGCTGGGTGCCATGCTGTTCGGCGCGCTCCAGGTGTTGTCCGATGAGCTCGCACCGACCGAGGCCGGTGGCGGCGTCGCGATCGAGGCGCTGATCCTGCCGGCCGTCGCGGCCGTGGCGTGTCTTGGGGCGATCCGGCTGGTGCCATTCGGGCTGTGGCTGGTGCCGGCGCTCGGGGTCACCTGGCTGTTGGTGCGCCGGACGCTCGCCCTGGAAGCGAGGATCCATCGGGCCACGAGCGGCCTCAGCGACGACGATCGGACGGCCGTGCTGGTCACGATCCTGGTGGTCGCCTTCATCGGGTTTACCGGCGTCGCGGCGATGGTGCCCGGCGGCCTGGTCGGGACAACCATCTCGCGGGACCCGCTGCCCGAGGCCAACCTGGTCATCCTGGCCGCCGGCGACGGGATCATCGCCGGGTTGCTCGGCTATCGGGCGGTCGCCCTGCGCATGTCGAGCCTGGTCGATGCCCTGTGGTCGGCCGGCACCTACGCCGCCGCCATCGCCATCGGGGCGGCGGCGCTGCGCGCGATGGAGATCCCGCGGCTCGTCGGACCGGCCCTGCTCACCCTGGCGGTCTACCTGTGGGATGCCCTGACGGGCACTGCGCCGGCCCGCCGCCGCGACCGGCGCTGGATCTGGCAAACAGGCCTCCTGGCGGCTCTTGGCGTGGTGGTCGCGGCCTGGAACCTCATGCTGCGCTCGTGACACCGGGTCAAACGCCCGGCGTCGTGGTGACCGTTTGACGCCTTGCCCGGCACGTGCTACAAGCGATACTCGCGCCGTGGCCCGCGTTGCCGCGCCCCCAGCTCCAGTTCCGCTCCGATCTTCGCCACGCCCCGAAAGGACAACCGCCTCGTGACCTTCCCGGATATCGAAAGCACCGCCCAGAGTCCCGTCAACCTGACCCGCCAGAAGCGGCAGCTGGCGGACCAGGCGATCGCCCAGGCGTCGGCCGCCAGCTGGTCCGAAGCGGCCGCCACCAACCGACGGCTGCTCGAGCTCGGACCCGACGCGGAGTCGGAGAACCGGCTGGCCAAGTCGCTCTGGGAGCTCGGTGAGCTGCGCGCCGCCCGCGAGCACTACCAGACGGCGCTGGCGCTCGATCCAACCAACCGGATCGCCGAGCGGAACATCGACCGGCTCAAGGTCCTCCTCGTCGCGGCCGGCGAGAAGACGATCCCGGCGCGGGAGGGCAGCAAGGCGCCGGTGAGCATCTTCGTCGAGGAGACGGGCAAGACGGGGTTCGCCTTCCTGACCGACCTGGCCGACCCCCGTCAGCTGGCGCAGGTCAACCCGGGTGACGCGGTCGAGCTGACGCCCGAAGGCAATCGGCTGATCGCCCACAGCAACGGGGTCCGCATCGGCGTGGTCGAGCCACGCGTCGCGGCGCGACTGCTCAAGCTGATCGCGGACGGCAACAAGTACGCGGCCGGCGTGACGTCGCTCGGAGACAAGGACGTCCGGATCATCCTTCGCGAGATCTTCCAGGACCCCACCAACTACGGGAAGGTCAGCTTCCCGACTGCGGCCAAGTCCACCGACCTTCGTCCGTACACGAAGGGCACGCTCGTTCGTGAGGAGATGGATCTCGAGGACGACCTGGAGGACGACGAGGAGGACGAGGAGATCGAGGATCTCGACCGCGTCCTGCCGCCTGACTCGACGACCGACGAGGCGTTCGAGGACGAACCCGACGAGCTCGACGAGCCGTAACCGCTGTCCGGAGTGAGCGCGGCCGGCGGACGCCGGTCCGGTAGCATCTCTCCCCATGACCGGACGAGCATCGTTCGCCAACGCTGAACCCGGCCACTCCCTGCCGGTCTACGACCGGCTTGCCCCCGCGCCATCGCCGGCGCTGGTCACGGCCAGGATCGAGCTGCACACCGGCCCGGGTGACGTCGTCGCCGACCTGTTCGGGCGGGGCGGCTGGATCGCCCGGACGGCCGTGGACCTCCAGCGTCGCGGGGTCTCGCTCGAG
>JAXDKX010000432.1:0-3217 GCA_034666905.1 Chloroflexota bacterium
GGATCCGTTCGCGCGACGACGGAGACGGCGCATTGCCGTGGCGCGCCCAGTGACGGACGCTGTGGTGGAACGGGACATCATGGTGTTGTGCTTGAGCTTTCTGGCGCGCCAGTGATCGCGTGATGGACGATCGGCTGCGCTGCCGCTTTGTTGGAGGTCTGCGCGTCGGACGGGAGCGGATGTTGGTCGCTCTAACCGGATAGTCGCTGCAGACGGGTTACTCAAGGAGTATGGCCCAGGTTGGGCGATCCGTCAATGGGACCGAAGTGCCATGCCCTGCGGGGCCACACGCGCTACGCTCCACGGGCGTCGCGATGATTCAGGTCTCTTCACCGAAGCTTGGTTGATTCAACCCCCGAGCCGGGTCAGACTCGGCGCCGACCGGGCTGTGGGGCACGCCTGGTTGGCCGGCGCCGGGCGTGCCGGGCTGATCGCGGTTGGGCGCAGGAAGGGCTCGTCCGCGTTGCTGATTTCTGATGGAGGTGGCACGTGACAGTGGCGTGGCGTATCGGTGGGCGAGCCGCAAGGATTGGCCTGATCGGGGCGATCCTCGGAGTCGCGATGGTCGGTGTCGCCCCGGCGACGTTCGCGGCCAACGCGGTTGAGCTCACGACCCCGTACCCGGCCGTGGCTGTCGCACCCGGTGCCAAGGTGACCTTCGACCTGTCGGTCAAGACGCCGGCCGCTGCCCGGGTGAGCCTGTCGCTCAGCAAGCTCCCGACCGATTGGACGGCCACCCTGCGGGGCGGCGGCTTCGTCATCGATGGCGTGCAGACGAACGGTACGGCAGCGGCTGCCGTGACCCTCGACGTGGGCGTGCCGGCCAGCGCGACCGCGGGCTCGCAGCGGATCACCGTCACGGCTTCGAGCGGCGGGACCACGACCCCCCTTGACCTCGATTTCCGGGTGACGCCGAGCGCAGCAGGGTCGGTCACCCTCACGACCGACTTCCCCCAGCTCAAGGGCGTTTCGTCGACCAGCTTCTCGTTCAACCTGACCCTGGCCAATGACACGCCGGACGACCTGACCTTCGGGGTCGTCGCGGGCGGCCCGGATGGCTGGACGGTGACCGCCCAGCTCACCTCTCAGGCGCAGGCCGCAAGCATCGTGGTCAAGGCCGGGAGCACGACATCGATCGGCGTCACGGCCAAGGCGCCGGCGGACGCGACGGCCGGCACGTTTCCGATCACGGTCGACGCGACCAGCGGGAGCAAGACCGCTCATGCCGACCTGTCGATCGAGATCACCGGCAGCTACAGCCTGACGTTGACGACGCCGGACGGACGCCTGAATGCGAATGCCACCGCCGGCGGCACGACCGACCTGTCCGTGGTGGTCACCAACACGGGGACCGCCGACGTCGCGGGCGTGGCCCTCTCGGCCGCGGCCCCGACCGGATGGACGGTCACCTTTGATCCGGCCACCGTGGACGTCCCGGCCGGCGGCGCTCCCGTGCAGGCGACGGCACATCTCAAGCCCTCGGCCGACGCCATCGCCGGCGACTACGTCACGACGTTCCGGGCGACTTCGCCGTCCGCGAGCGCCACCGCCGATATCCGGGTCACGATCGAGACGTCACTCCTGTGGGGCGCCGTCGGGATCGCGCTCATCGCGCTCGTCGTCCTTGGCCTGTGGTGGACCTTCCGCCGGTACGGGCGTCGATGAGACGCGCCAAGCCAGCCGTTCGACGAGCAACCGGCAGCGCCGACGAGGCGGTCATCCGGACGCGGCGGCTGACCAAGCGCTACGGCACGCTCACCGCGGTCGACAGCCTCGACCTGGAGGTCCATCGCGGCGAGATCTTCGGGCTGCTCGGCCAGAACGGGGCCGGCAAGACGACAACGATCCTGATGCTCCTCGGCCTGACCGAGCCGACCAGCGGCGAGGCGCGGGTGATGGGCCTCGATCCGGAACGCGAGCCCCGGCAGGTGAAGCGCCGTGTGGGCTACCTGCCCGACGCGGTCGGCTTCTACGGCGGCCTGACAGGACGGCAGAACCTGCGCTACACGGCCAACCTCAACGGGCTGCGTCGGGATGCCGCAGTCTCGGCGATCGGCGACGTGCTCGAACAGGTCGGCTTGGCCGATCGAGCCGATGATCGGGTCGACACGTATTCCAGGGGGATGCGCCAGCGCCTTGGCATCGCCGACGCGCTCGTCAAGACGCCTGACCTGCTCATCCTCGACGAGCCAACGACATCGATCGACCCGCTCGGCGTCGTCGAGATCCTCGACCTGCTGCGGAGGCTCGTCGAGGAGCGTGGCCTGGCGATCATGCTGTCCAGCCACCTGCTGACCCAGGTCCAATCGGTCTGCGACCGGATCGGGATCTTCTCGGCCGGCAAGCTGGTCGGGCAGGGAACGGTCGGCGAGCTCGCGACCGCATTCGGCGACGGGACGGCCACGATCGAGGTCGGCCTCGAGCTGGCGACGCCGGCGGAGATCAGCCGGGCGGAGAGCGTGCTGCGGGGGCTCGATGGCGTCACCTCCGTCACGCCGCCGACCGATGCGCGGGGTCCGTGGCACGTGATCGTCCAGCCCGCGGGAGCCGAGGGCCAGGTGCGGCAGGAGATCCTTGTTGCCGCCGTCGAGCATGGCCTGCGCCTGACGACCCTGCGCCCCATCGTCCCGTCACTCGACGACATCTACCGCGCCGCCGCCGTGAGGACGGCGGCATGACCGCGGCCGCCCCCAGCGGTGATGTCGCCCGCGATCCGCTGCCCCGTGCCGGGTGGCGCGTCATCGCGGCGAAGGAGCTCGGCGACCACCTGCTGAGCGTCCGGTTCATCGTCCTTCTGGTCGTGCTGGGCCTGGCCGCGGTCATCCCGCTCTATTTCGCGGCCGACCAGATTCGCTCCGTGGCGCCACAGGCGAGTGGGGCATCGGCCGTGTTCCTCGCCCTGTTCACGCTCGGCTCGCAGCAGATCGCGATCCTGCGCGTCGATTCGTTCGTCGGGATCGTCGCCCCCCTCCTGGGCCTCGCCTTCGCCTTCGACGCCGTCAATAGCGAGCGCTCCGAGGGCACGCTTCCCCGGTTGCTGGCCCAACCGATCCACCGCGACGACGTCATCAACGGCAAGTTTGCGGCGGGGATGGCCGTGATCGGGCTGGTCCTCGTCTCGGTCGTCGTGTTCATCGCCGGGTTCGGCATGATTCGCCTGGGGATCGTCCCCCACGCACCCGAGGTCCTGCGGCTCGTCGGCTGGCTGATCGTGACC
>JAXDKX010000433.1:0-3619 GCA_034666905.1 Chloroflexota bacterium
GCCAGTCCTCCATGACATCGATCTGGCGCTGCCCGATGGGGAGATCGTCGGCGTCATGGGGGCCAATGAATCGGGCAAGTCGACGCTCTGCCTGGTGGCATCGGGGCTGGCGCCGGGCTCGATCCGCGGCGAGCTGACGGGCTCGCTCCTGATCGACGGGGCGTCGATGGCCGATCGACCGCTCCACGAGTTCTCGACCCGGGTTGGAATCGGCTTCCAGAATCCGGCCACGCAGCTGTCTGGCGTCACCGGCTCCGTCTTCGAGGAGGTGGCGCTGGGACCGATGAACCTGGGCCTGAGCGCGCGCGAGACCGTCGCGCGGACCAAGGCGGCGCTCGCCACGCTCGGCATCGACGAGCTGGCCGAGCGCGAGCCACGCCGCCTGTCCGGCGGCCAGGCCCAGCTCGTGGTCATCGCGTCGCTCCTGGCGATGCGCCCGGCCCATCTCGTGCTGGACGAGCCGACCGCAGAGCTCGACCCGGAGGGGACCCGCCTCGTCGGCGAAGCCCTGCGCGAGCTGGCCTCGACCGGGACCGCTCTGCTCATCGTCGAGCACAAGGCCGACCTGCTCGACGGGCTGTGCCGCCGGATCGTCGTTCTCGATGGCGGCAGGATCGTGCTAGCCGGGCCTGCAGACGTGGTCCTCGCCGACGCGCGGCTCGAGGGCTGGGGCGTCGAGCCGCCATCCCGGATCCGCCTTGGCCGGGCGCTGGAGGCGCGCGGCCTGGATCCCGCCATCGCCGCAGCCGTGGTTCAGGCCCGATGACCTCGCTCGCGCTCGAGGGTGTCGGATTCGTCTATCCGGACGGCACGCGCGCGCTGGCCGGCGTGGACCTCGCGGTCGCGTGCGGCGAGCAGGTGGCGATCATCGGCCAGAACGGCAGCGGCAAGTCGACGCTCGTTCGTCATCTCGACGGCCTGCTCCGACCGACCGATGGACGGGTCCTCCACGACGGGATCGACGTCGCCGGCATTCGCGTCGCGGCGTTGGCTGCCAAGGTCGGGATCGTCTTTCAGAATCCTGATCGGCAGATCTTCGCCGGCCGAGTCCGTACCGAGGTCGAGTTCGGCCCGAGGATCCTCGGTCGTCCAGCGCTCGAGGCAGCGGAGGCTGCGAACAGCGCCCTCGTGGCCGTCGGACTGGCCGACCTGGCCAACGCGAATCCGTACGATCTCGGCTATTCGCGCCGGAAGCTCCTGACCCTCGCATCCGTGCTGGCCATGAGCACGCCCGTCGTCGTGCTCGACGAGCCCACCACCGGCCAGGACGCCCGCGGCGTGGCCCGGATCCAGCAGGTGGTCAGGAAGCTGACCGCGGCTGGCCGGACGGTGATCGCCATCAGCCACGACATGCGCTTCGTGGCCGAGACCTTCGCCCGGGTCGTGGTCATGGGGGCCGGCCGGATCCTGCTCGACGGAACGCCGGCGGAGGTCTTTGCCGAGTCCGCATGGCCGGCGCTCGCCTCCACGTATCTCGAGCCGCCGATGGCTGCGCGTGTCGGGGCGCGCCTGGGTCTTGGATCGATCCCGACCGAGGCGGGACTGGTGGAAACGATCGCCAGGGATCCCTCGCGTATCCTCCGGACCTGATGACCTGGCCTGGCCGCGCGAACACGGGGCTCACTGCCCTGCTGACCTTCGTGCTGCTGGCCGCCTGCTCCCCGGCCATCCCTTCCATCACGGCACCCGTCGCGTCGCCTGTCGCCGCTGCGACCGCATCGGTGGCGCCGACCGCAGGTGCGCCGTCGGTCTCGCCGACGCCGGTGGCGGCCCTCGATGTCCCGGCCGCCAAATGGAGCGATTGCGGCAATGGCTTCCTGTGTGCCGAGATCCGCGTTCCTCGCGACTACGGCTCGCCATCCGATGGCTACCTGAACATTTCGATCATTGACTGGCCGGCAACCAATCCGAAGGAAAAGATCGGATCGCTGATCGTGAATCCGGGTGGCCCGGGCGCTTCGGGGGTGGAGTTCGTCCGCGAAGGCGCTGACGCCGACATCTTTTCGGCAGCGTTGCGCCGGCATTTCGACATCATCGGGTTCGATCCACGCGGCGTGAACTCGAGCACGGCCGTCCGCTGCATCGACAACCTGGACGGCCAGGCCGCGCTCGATCCCGTGCCTGACGACCCCGCCGAGCTGAAGGCACTCGTCGATTCGGCACGCGAGTACGCGACCGCCTGCGCCAAGCGCAACGAGGCGACGCTGCCCTACCTGTCGACCGACGCCGTGGCTCGCGACCTCGACGCGATCCGGTCGGCCGTGGGCGACGCGCAGCTCACCTACCTGGGCTTCTCCTACGGAACGCTGATCGGATCGACCTACGCCGAGCTCTTCCCCAGCCACATCCGGGCCATGACGCTCGACGGCGCGGTCGACCCGGCGCTCGACCTCGAGCAGTTCAGGTTCGGCCAGGCCAGGGCCTTCGAGGGCGCGCTCATGAGCTTCCTCAAGGACTGTGCGGCCCGGCCGTCGTGCCCCTTTCACGAGAACGGGAGGACCGTCAAGGCCTTCGATTCACTGATGGCCTCGATCGATGCCAAGCCGTTGCCCGCCCTGCGGATCGACGACGCGCGGCCGGTCGGCCCGGGGATCGCCTGGTACGCGGTCCTGGCCTCGCTCTATTCCAGGGGTTCGTGGGGCACGCTTGCCGAGACGCTGGCGCAGGCGAAGCTCGGTGACGGCTCACTCATGCTCCTGATCGCCGATCCGTACCGAGGTCGCAAGCCCGATGGCTCGTACTCGAACGAGCAGGATGCCTACACGGCCAACACGTGCCTCGACTTCAAGGCACCGACGGAGGTCGCCACCTACACGGCGTGGGCGAAGAAGCTGCAGGCCATCGCACCGCATTTCGCTGACCTGATCGCCTACAACGACCTTCCGTGCGCGTTCTGGCCCGTGCCGGCAGAACGAACGCCCGGACCCGTCAGCGCCAAGGGCGCGCCACCGATCGAGGTCGTCGGCGCGACCGGCGACCCGGCAACCCCGTATACCTGGGCGGTGTCGCTGTCGAAGGAGCTGAGCTCGGGCGTCCTGATCACGCGCGAGGGCGAAGGGCACACCAGCTATGCCGCGAGCTCGTGCGTCCAGCGCGCGGTCGATGCCTACCTGATCGATCTGACCGTGCCGCGCAACGGGCTGACCTGCTAGCCGACCGCGGGGCGACCCGTCGCGCCTACGACCGGTTGCGCAGCACAACGACCAGGAGCAACGACGTCTCGATCACGTCGATCCCGGCGATCACCAGGGCGACGACGATGGGCAGCGGGTCGCCCAGCACCCACCCAGCGCCGGCGGCGGCCGCAGCCAGGGCCAGGAAGACCAGCCGAACCCCGCGGACCAGCCCGGCCACGTCGGCCGTACCGACCGCCAGCCGGCTGAGCCCCCGGGCGAGGAGCATCAGCGCGATGGTCGCGGAGCCGCCGACAAGGCCGGCCCGAATCAACGCCGGTGGATGCACCAGCGCATCGACCAAGGCGGGGTTGCCGCCATTCAGCGTGGCGAGCGCGACCGCCAGTCCGCCGATGACGACCGCGAGCAGCGCCGAGAGACCGGCCGGGCGTTGTCGATTGGCCAGGCGTTGTCGATCGGCCAGGCGCCCCGGACCGGAGGTCACC
>JAXDKX010000434.1:0-4579 GCA_034666905.1 Chloroflexota bacterium
ACGAGGTCCGCGGTGACTCGGCCGCGCTCCGACGGCGTGTCGAGGCGGATCCCGTATAGCCGATCGCCGAGCGCATGGGCCACCCGGAGCGCCTCCTCGGCCTCGTCCTTGAACGTGTCGACCAGCACGATCCGGGGCACGTCGCTGTCGAGATCGCGATCGAACGCCTCGGCCGCCTGGACGGTGTCGCCGAAGATCAGGACGAGCGAATGGGGCATGGTCCCGGTCGGCGCGAGCCCGGCGAGCCGCGCACCGGCCGGGGTGGACGCCCCGACGCAGCCGCCGACGATGGCCGCGTAGTCGAGCACGTCGGCAATGTCGGGATGGATGTGACGCGCCCCGAAGCTGATGACCGGATTGGGCGCCGCGATCTCGACGCACGCCCGTGCCGCCGTAGCCCATCCCGTGGACTGGGCGAGCATGCCGAGGCACGCCGTCTCGTACAGGCCGAAATGGCGGTATCGCGCGCGGATCCGCAGGACGATCTCCTTCGGCGCGATCGCATCGCCGTCCTGGAGCGATTCGAGCTGGACCTCGCCGGGGTCGGCCGTGGCCAGCACGTGCCCGAGCAGGTTTCGCGCCTCGTCAACGCCGCACAGGATCCCGGGCTGTCGGCTGAAGACCTCCATCATGACGAGCGGATCCATCCCCTCCCGTTCGAGGATGGTCTCGGCGCGCGCGAAGTAGACGTCGGCCGAGTCGCCCGACAGGATCTCGTGCGACGGCCGCAATCGCGTCAGGCCCATCAGTCCCGATCCGCTCCTCTGTCGTCAGGGGTGGCGGCGAGTGTAGCGTACGGTTCCCCGCTCACCCAGCCCGGCGCGAGCGCCTGGCGCCGTCGCCGGCGCCCGCGAAGCCAGGTCACGACCAGCAGGATCGAGAGCAGGACCGCGAGCACGAGCGCGACGATGCTGACCAATCGACCGCGTCCCAGGTCCGCTGCCCCCGCCCAGATCCCGGCTGCCGCCGCGGCCGAGGCCGCGGACCCGCTGAGATCGCCGCTCGCGAAGAGCGCTCGTGACCGATCGATTTCGACGCCGGGCGTGGCCCCCCACAGCCCCAGGGTCTGGAGGAGATCCGGGGCGGCCGGCCGCATCGCCGCGGCTGCGTCGTAGCGGTCGATCGCCTGCAGCTCGGCGCCAGCCTCCTGGGTCGCGGAGGCGAAGCCGTCGGGACGCTCGAAGGCGGTGCGCAACGTGTCGGGCGGGGTGAGCCCGGATTCGCTGGCCGCCGCCTTGATGGCGGCGCGCTGGCCGAGGATCCGGGTCGCGTCGTCGAGGAGCGACGTGGCCGAGTCGAACTGCCACGCCCGCAAGGCATCGCGGATCGGGCGAGGCAGGCGCCAGTCGCCGGCGGCGCCCACGACCGACGCATAGTGGGAGCGAGTCGCCCGCCGGGCGTCGAGGAGCTGGATGTCCGACGGCCGCGCCACCCACGTCCGCCACAGGTCATCGAACGATGGGGACCCATGCTCGTCGAACAGGTCAAGCAGGCCGCGCCAGTCCGGTGGCCCGCTGACCGTCTCTGGGGAAGTGGAGGCCGTCCCGTTCAGGGTCGGTGGCTGGTAGGCACCAACCTCATTGGCTGCGTCGGTCCAGACCGCGCGGAGCCCGTCCGGCCCGGCTCGCAGGGCGATCGCCTTGGCGAACGCGAGGGTTGCCGCGTACGCGTAATTCTCGACCGCGGTCGTCTCACGCCCGATGGCGCCCCAGTCGTTCAGCGGGATCCGGGCCGACTCGAGCGCGGGGGTCAGCGCGTCCCCGGTTGCCTTCACCTTGAGTTCCGGTGCGACCTGGAGCGCGTAGTACGAGGCGAATGCCTCGTTCGCCCACCGATCGGCCAGCAGTGCTCCGTTGAACCAGGCATGCGCGGACTCGTGGAGGACCACGAAATCGTCGGCGTAGTAGGCCACCTCGACCAGTCCGCGGCCAGGATCGAACAGCCCGGCGTAGCCGCCGGCCGAGCGACTCACCGCTTCCTGGACCGTCAGGCCGCCGGTTCGCGGCCACGGCAGTCCGATCTTCGTGGCCAGGACCGGCAGGGCTCGCGTGACCAGTTCACCGACCCGCTTCGACCATGCCGGATCGTCCGGCCACGAGCGGACCGTCAGCGTCACGGACGATCCACCGACCCGAGGGGCGACCGTGCGCTCCGTATAGGCGCCCGGCCGATCGGCGATCAGGTAGGCGAAGAACGAGAGCGGCTTGTCGAGGGTGCCGGTCTTGTAGATCGTCCGCCCGGTCGCGTCGATCGCCGGCTTCGGGATCGACCCGGCCTGGATGTCCGCGGCAAAGCCCGCCGGAAAGACGACCTCGACGGAGCTGCCCGGGGTGCCATCCGTGGCGTACGCCCAGACCGGGAACGAGACGAGCGAATCGCCAACGCGCACGTCGCGAGTCGGCGCGCCCCCGGGGTCCACGAGATCGAAGCGGAGCTTGTAGTGCACCGACTTGCCGCTGAACAGTCGTTGGCCGAGGTCGAGTCGCAGCATCGTGTAGTCGGGGGTGCGCTTCGAGACGGCGACCACGGGCGTTCCCTTGCCATCCCAGCTGAGCTTGAACCCCGAGCTGTTCGGGAGGACCGCCAGGAAGGCACGGTCGAAGTAATAGCGCCGCGTCACGCTGTCCTTGAGGTGGTTGGTCAGCAGCAGATCCAGGCTGACCCGGACCCGTCGGTGATCGGGTTGGACGTCGTATCGAGCGTCACTGACGATCGTCAGGTCCGGCGCCGCCGCGCGTACGAGCGGAGCGGCCGCCGGTACCACGAGCAGGCCGGTCGCGATGATCGTCGCCACGAGGAGGCCGCGCAGGGTTGCTGTCATGCCTCGGACAGCTCCGGCAGCCGGGAAGCGAAACGGTCGAGGAACGCCGCATTGGCCGAGGTCCGATCGCCGGGGTCGGGTATCCGACCGCCGATCCAGAGCCAGCCCTTCGATTCGTCAAGGAGTCGGTCGGCGATGACCAGGATCCGGGCGATCGCCAGGCCCAGCGCATCGGCGTCCGCGCCGTCGATCGGCAGCTCGACCGCCAGCAGGGGCCGTTCGTCCTCCCCGACCGAGAACTTGGCGAATGGGAACTCGTCGTTCCAGCGAAGCAGCTTGCGGTAGGACTTGCGGAACATGTCGCTGATCGGCGGTGCGTAGTGGGCCCAGCAGATCACCGCCAGCGTGGGGTCCAGGATCACGGTCACGCGCAGGTCGAACCTGCGCCGGCCATCGAGGAGGAGATCCCAGCTGGCGATCCCTTCGCGGTCGGCCCGCTCGGATGGGGTCAGGCCCAGCTCGCTGAACCAGCCTTCGACATCGGCGGGGCCCACGGCGTGCGAGCCCGTCTCGGCGGGTGACATGGCTCGGGGAGTCTAGCCGGAATCAGGTGCCGTAGCGCCTGCGGTGCGACGCCGGTCAGTCCCCGGCGTGGGCCTTCCGGCCGCCGGCTCGGGCAGCCGAGACGGCTCGGTCGGAACCCTCGTCGGATGTCGCCGACGTGACCGCGGCCGGCCGGGTCCTGGCCTTGCTTCGCCGATCCGGGCTCCGCTCGACGGACTCCCCGCTGCGCACGACGCGGCCCGTGAAATCGGACGCCCGGACGTCCGCGGCGACCTTGACGTTGCGGCCGATCCGCGTGCCGCGCGGGATGATCGCGTGCTTCCCGACCACCGTGATCCCGGTGGTGAGCCGCCCCGGCTCCTGGCGATTCGGGCGATCGTCCAGCGGGCCTTCGCCCACGATCGCGCCCTGGCCGACGACGACTTCCTTGTCGAGGATCGCCCGGTCGATCACCGCCCCGGACCGGATGACCGAGTCGAACATGACGATCGAATCGCGCACGACGGCTCCCACGTCGACCCGGACACCGGGCGACAGGACAGAGTTGACCACGGTCCCGGCGATGACGCAGCCGTGGCTGATGAGGCTCCGGTGGACCTGCGCGGTAGGCCCGATCTTGGCCGGCGCTCGCTCCTCGGAGCGGGTGTGGATGACCCACTCCTTGTCGTACAGGTCGAGCGTCGGGTCGTCGTCGAGGAGGGCCATGTTCGCTTCCCAGAACGACTGGATCGTGCCCACGTCCTGCCAGTAGCCGTTGTAGCGATAGCCGTAGACCCGGGCGCCCGCATCGAGCATGGCCGGGATGACGTGCGCCCCGAAGTCGACCCGGTCGTCCGACAGCCAGCGCCGGAGCGTCTTCTTCGAGAAGACGTAGACGCCCATCGAGGCGAGGTCGCTCTTGGGTTGCTTGGGCTTCTCCTGCCACTCGGTGACCCGGTCGTTCTCGTCGAGCGCCAGGATCCCCATCCGCGTCGCCTCGGCGAGCGGGACCCGCCGGACCGCGATCGTGACGTCGGCCCGATGGCGGCGGTGGGCCGCGACGAACGGCGCGTAGTCCATCTTGTATATGTGGTCGCCTGCGAGGATCAGGATGATGTCCGCGTCGGAGTGCTCGATCACGTTGATGTTGCGCAGGACCGCGTCGGCGGTGCCGCGATACCACTCCGCGACCTTGCCGCGCTCGATGTACGGCTGCAGGAGCTTGACGCCGCCCCGGTTCCGATCGAGGTCCCACGGCCGGCCGAGACCGATGTG